>NZ_JBFUAY010000011.1:0-97603 GCF_056406015.1 Rhizobium sp. P1_E1
GGTCTACACCAGGCTCTTGACCGGCTGCTGCAGCCTGCTCGAAACGCTGGGCGTCGAGCGCGCCTCGTGCAGCGGGAACACTTCCTCGGTCAGGTAAGGCCCGCCACCAACCGATTCGCGCGACGAAAGCAGCACGAAGCGCGGTGCGGTGAAGGTTGTGGTGTGGAAGTTGCCGCGCCCCGCCAGATATTGCACGACATCGTCGAGCCGCGAGGATTTGAGCCGCGCCAGCGTCACATGCGGCATGAATTTGCGGGGATCCGGCGGCAGGCCGATACGCTGGCAGATGCGCTCGATCTCGCCTTGCAGGGCATACATTTCTGGCGATTGCGAGACGCCGGCCCAGACCGAATGCGGTTTCTTCGATCCGAAGGAACCGATGCCTTCGAGCCGGAACTGGAATTCCGGCCGGTCAATCCGGTCGAGGCGTTCAACGATTTCATCGGCCGTGCGGCCGTCGACATCACCGATGAAGCGCAGGGTGATGTGGTAATTCTCCACATCGATCCATCGTGCTCCGGGGAGGCCACCGCGCAGCAATGAAAGACTCATCGCCGCATTGCGCGGAATTTCGAGGGCGGTAAACAGTCTCGGCATCACGAGCACTCCCCGAATCTTTTGCAGGTGCTCACACGGAATCACGCAATCAACAACCGCGCAAGCCCCTATTTCTTCACAGAAGAAATCGTTTCGACGAAATTTGTGACAGCAGGCTCCATCTTTTCGACCATGACGTCGACACCTTTCGCATTTGGATGCATGCCGTCTTCGAGCTTCAAGTCGGCCTCCAGCGCGACGCCGTCGAGGAAGAAGGCATAGAGTGGAAGCTTATGTTTTTCCGAGAGTTTCTGATAGATCGGGTTGAATCGTGCGGCATAATCCGCCCCCATGTTTGGCGGCGCTATGATACCGGCGAGCAGCACGCCAATCCCACGCTCCTTTAGCCGGGTAATCATTTGATCGAGATTCTTCTCGCTCTCCTCTGGCGGGATGCCGCGCAACGCATCATTGGCGCCAAGCTCGAGAATGACCCCATCGGTGCCGTCGGGCACCGACCAGTCGATGCGCGCAAGGCCTGCTGTCGTCGTGTCGCCGGAGACCCCGGCATTGGCAATGGTGACGTCGAGCCCCTTCGCCTTCAGGGCCGCCTGCAGCTTTTCCGGAAAGCCATCGCCGGGCGGCAGCTGATAGCCCGCCATCAAACTGTCCCCGAAACCGACGAGATTGATCGTCCGGGCATCGGCTGCAGTGGCAAAGATCAGCGAGACGGCAATGACGGTGAATTGAAGGGCGGCAACTTTAAATCTCATGCTGGCTTCCCTAGATTGGCGAGGTGCCGTTATGCGGCCATTCGATTACGGACTTATATAGGGCGATTTCTGTTGGCAAAAACCATTATCGAGTTGAAGGGCGCCGATCTGACCCTTGGCAGCGCAGCCGCCTCCGTCCATGTGCTGAAGGGCATCGATCTCGATATCGCTGCCGGTGAATCCGTCGGCATCGTCGGCCCTTCCGGTTCCGGCAAATCCACCCTGCTGATGGTGCTTGCCGGGCTGGAGAAACTCGACAGCGGTGAGATCAACATCAACGATACGCCGCTCCATAGCCTCAGTGAGGACCAGGTCGCCGATTTCCGCGGCCGCAACATCGGCATCGTCTTCCAGTCCTTCCACCTGATCGCCAACATGACGGCGCTGGAAAACGTCGCCGTGCCGCTCGAGCTCGCCAATGTCAGCAACGCCTTCGAGATCGCTCATCGCGAGCTGAAATCGGTCGGCCTCGGCGAACGGCTGAGCCACTATCCCGGTCAGCTTTCCGGCGGTGAACAGCAGCGCGTGGCCATCGCCAGAGCGCTCGCCCCGTCGCCGGCCCTGCTGATCGCCGATGAGCCGACCGGCAATCTCGATACCGAGACCGGCCGCCAGATCGCCGACCTTCTGTTCTCCAAGCAGGCCGAACGCGGCATGACCCTGCTTCTCGTCACCCACGACGTCTCGCTTGCAAACCGATGCTCGCGCCAGATTCGCGTCCGCTCCGGCAGGATCGAGGGCGACAGCGCCGCCCGCCGCAGCGAAGCGGCGATCGCATGAGGATCGTCACGCCACGCGTCTCGCTCGCTTTTCGCCTGGCACTGCGCGAGCTGCGCGGTGGCATCCGCGGCTTCTACATCTTCCTTGCCTGCATCGCGCTCGGCACGGGCGCCATCGCCGCCGTCAATTCCGTTTCGCAGTCGATCACCGACACGATCGCCTCGCAGGGGCAGGAGCTGCTGGCCGGCGACGTCCGTTTCGAACTCAACAACCGCGAAGCCACACCTCAGGAAATAGCTTTCCTCGAAGGCCTCGGCACCGTTTCGGTGTCAACAGGCCTGCGCTCGATGGCCCGCAAGCCCGACGGTTCCGATCAGGCGCTGGTCGAGGTCARGGCCGTCGATGACGCCTACCCGCTCTACGGCAAGTTCGTGGCCGAACCGGACTATCCGCTTGCAGCACTGCTTTCTGGCCAAGGCGGCACCTATGGTGCGGTCGCAGCGCCCCTCCTTCTCGATCGGCTCGGGCTTGCGGTCGGCGACGAATTGCTGCTCGGCAACGTCAAGCTCAGCATCACCGGCACGGTGAAAACCGAGCCGGATGCGCTGTCGGAAGGTTTTGGCTTTGCGCCGCGTCTGCTCGTCAGCCGCCAGGCGCTTCTAGCCTCCGGGCTGATCCAGACGGGAAGCCTGGTCGAACACGCCTACAAAATCCGGCTGGAAGACAAAGCCGCGATGTCAGGCATCCAGGCGCGCGCCTCGAATGAATTCCCCTCCGCCGGCTGGGCGATCCGCACCAGCGACCGCGCCGCGCCCTCGCTCACCGAAAACATCACCCGCTTCTCGCAGTTCCTGACGCTGGTCGGCCTCACCGCGCTGATCGTCGGCGGTGTCGGTGTCGCCAATGCGGTGCGCGCCTTCCTCGATTCCAAACGCACCACCATCGCCACCTTCAAATGTCTGGGTGCGCCGGCGCAGGTGGTCGTTCTGATCTATCTCTTCCAGATCGCCATCATCGCTCTCGGCGGCATCCTGATCGGCCTCGTCATCGGCGCCCTGTCGCCGATGTTTGCCGCGCAATTCCTGGCGCAATTCCTGCCGGTCTCCACGACGCCGACCCTCTACCCCGACGCCCTGCTGCTCGCCACGCTCTTCGGCATCCTGACGACGCTCGCCTTCGCCATCCTGCCGCTCGGCCACGCCCGCGAAGTGCCGGCGACGGCCCTTTTTCGCGAACAGGGCTTCGAGGCCCGCCGCCTGCCCTCCTGGCCCTACATCCTGCTTGCCGCCCTGTTCATGGCCGCCCTTGCCGGGCTTGCCATCCTCACCGCCTATGACCGCTTCATCGCCGTCGTCTTCGTCGGCGCGATCGTTTTTGCCTTCGTCGTCCTGCGCCTGGTCGCCGCCCTGATTGCCTGGCTCGCGCGCCGCAGCCCGCGCGTCAATTCGCCAGCGCTGCGGCTTGCGATCGGCAACATCCACCGCCCCGGCGCACTGACCCCCTCGGTCGTGCTCTCGCTCGGCCTTGGCCTGGCATTGCTGGTGACCCTCACCCTGATCGACGGGAACCTGCGCCAGCAGCTGACCGGCCGTATGAACGAGGGTGCGCCGAACTTTTTCTTCGTCGATATCCAGAGCGCCGAGGTCGATGCCTTCCGCGATCTCGTCCAGGGCCAAGCGCCGCAGGGCAAGCTCGTCGAAGTGCCGATGCTGCGCGGCCGGATCATCGCCTTCAACGGCGAGGATGTCACCAAGATGAACGTGCCGGCGGCCGGCCGCTGGGTGCTGAACGGCGATCGCGGCATCACCTATGCCGAAACCCTGCCGGAGAACGCCGCCCTCACCGAAGGCAAATGGTGGGACAAGGATTACAGCGGCGAGCCACTCGTCTCCTTCTCCTCGGAAGAGGCCCATGAGCTCGGCCTCAAGATCGGCGATAAGGTCACCGTCAACGTGCTCGGCCGCAACATTACGGCGAAGATCGCCAATCTGCGCCGCGTCGAGTGGGAATCGCTGTCGATCAATTTCGTCATGGTCTTCTCGCCGAATACCTTCCGCGGCGCCCCGCATGCGTGGCTCGCGACGCTGACCGATCCCTCTTCGACACCGGCCGAAGATGCGGCGATCCTGAAATCCGTCACCAACACCTATCCGACGATCACCAGTGTGCGCGTCAAGGACGCGATCGATATCGTCAACCAGCTGGTCGCGCAGCTTGCGACCGCGATCCGCGCTGCGGCCTCGGTCGCCCTCATCGCCTCGATCCTCGTCCTTGCCGGCGCGCTTGCCGCCGGAAACCGGGCGCGCACCCACGACGCGGTGGTGCTGAAGACGCTCGGCGCCACGCGCGCCATGCTGATCCGCGCCTTCAGCTACGAATATCTGATCCTCGGGCTTGCGACCGCAATCTTCGCGCTGATCGCCGGCGGCGTTGCCGCCTGGTTCATCGTCGCCCGCATCATGCGTCTACCCTCGACCTTTCTGCCCGACGTGGCGGGACTGACGCTTGTGACCGCGCTCGTCCTCACCGTCGGCATCGGCCTTATCGGCACCTGGCGCATCCTTGGGCAGAAGGCGGCCCCCGTTTTGCGCGAGCTCTGACCGGGCAGCGGCACTCAAACCCTTCACCTTACGGCGATTTAACCGGCCGAGGCTTTGCAAGCCTCTTGTTTGCAATGGGCGAAAGCCTCATATTGTTCGCAGGCATGCTGGAGCTCCGCAGCGGCGCCCGGGTCGAAAACCCCGACACCGTATATCCATCGGAGCTTGTAAGAGGAAACTATGGCTGATCTTCGTAACTATCAAAGCCGCGCTCAGACCGGCGAGATGATTGATCAAGGCCTGCGCGCTTATATGCTCAAGGTCTACAACCTGATGGCGCTGGGTCTGGCGATCACCGGTGTGGCCGCATATCTGTCGTTCCAATTCGCCTTCGCCAATGGCGAACTGACCGCTTTCGGCCAGGCGATCTATGTAAGCCCGCTGAAGTGGGTGGTCATTCTGGCGCCGCTGGCTCTGGTGTTCTTCCTGAGCTTCCGGATCAATACCATGACGGTGGCCGCCGCCCAGACGACCTTTGCGGTCTACGCAGCGCTCGTCGGCCTGTCGCTCTCGTCGATCTTCCTGATCTACACGGGTCAGAGCGTCGTTCAGACCTTCTTCGTCACCGCCGCCTCCTTTGGCGCGCTGTCGCTGTACGGCTACACGACGAAGCGTAACCTGTCGGCGATGGGCTCGTTCCTGATGATGGGTCTCTTCGGCCTGATCATCGCTTCGCTGGTCAACATCTTCCTGGCGTCGTCCGCCGTCCAGTTCGCGATCTCGGTGCTCGGCGTCCTGATCTTCGCAGGCCTCACCGCCTACGATACGCAGCGGATCAAGGAATTGTACCTGGAAGCCGATGACGTCGCCGTCGCCGGTCGCAAGGCGATCATGGGTGCGCTGACGCTCTATCTCGACTTCATCAACCTCTTCATGTTCCTGCTGCAGTTCATGGGCAACCGTAAATAAGCAGGGCAGACTGAGATCGAAAAGGCGGCTTCGGCCGCCTTTATTGTTGTGGGTGAATGCCGGAGGGGGTAGGGGCATGTTACTGCAAGGATTTGTTTTCATCCCGTGCATTGTCGTTGCAGTACTATTGGCGAAGCGACTGCCTGATAGCCTGCTCTATTCGATCGTTGCTTGGCTCAGCGCCGCCATTGCCGCCTTGGCCGGCGCAATTTCAGGGGTTCTGGCTATCGACTACTGGCACCTGATACCTATCGACTCGAATAGAGGAAGTGACCTGGTGCTCTCTGCTGTAGTGCACGTCGCCATGGCTTTCGTCTTCTCGCCATTGCTGGTCCTGTATGTGAGGCGCCAGGCGCGCAAGCAAGCCGAAAGGTTGAGGATCCAAATTCTAGAGTAGCTGCGGCAGGGCATGTCGTTGATGATCATATGCAAACGGGCTTGCACCGGCTTTTTTTGTTGCACCGGCTTTGCAGGAATGGT
This sequence comes from Rhizobium sp. P1_E1, assembly GCF_056406015.1. Classification (NCBI taxonomy): domain Bacteria; kingdom Pseudomonadati; phylum Pseudomonadota; class Alphaproteobacteria; order Hyphomicrobiales; family Rhizobiaceae; genus Rhizobium; species Rhizobium sp. P1_E1. The sequence goes on from NZ_JBFUAY010000011.1 coordinate 6,020, forward strand.
TTTAGAGGAGCCCTGCCCTCCCGCTGGACCAGCCGCCAATGTCCTTCCTCCTGCGCAAAGCCTCGCAAGCCGATATTCCCGCCATCGCCGATATCTACCGCGAATCCGTCCTGAACGGCGTTGCGAGCTATGAGATCGTGCCGCCGACCGAGGCCGAGCTAGCGCTGCGTTTTTCGGCGATCGTCAGCCAGCAGTATCCCTATATTGCCGCAACCGATGCGGATGGAAGCCTGCTCGGCTACGCCTATGCCTCGGCGTTTCGCACGCGTCCCGCCTATCGCTGGCTGGTCGAGGATTCGATCTATCTCGCGCCTGAGGCCCGCGGCCGGGGCATCGGCAAGGCGCTGCTCGTCGAACTGATCACCCGCTGCACCGGACTCGGTTTCCGTCAGATGGCAGCCGTCATTGGCGGCGCCAGCCCCGCCTCGATCGCGCTTCATCGCGCAGCCGGCTTCGAGGAGGTCGGTCTGATGAAGGGCACCGGCTACAAGCACGGCCGCTGGCTGGATACGATGTTCATGCAGCGCGTCCTCGGTGAGGGTACGAGCACCGATCCGGACCCGTCAGCCTATCCCGGCACGCTGTTTAACGGCTAAAGCATGTCGCGCAAAAGTGTGCGCGGTTTTGCGATAACGACATGCGTAAAAACAAAGACCTAAAGCGCGAGGGGCGAATCTGAAAGATCGCGACGCGCTTTAGATTCAAAGTGTTACAGCATCCTTTGCGCGTCTGAAAAGACGCGCAAAGGATGCTGTAATGCGGCTTACTTGTCGACGAGCTTCAGGGCCTTGTCGAACACCTTCAGCACCAGGTTCAGCTCGTGACCACGCTTCAGGATCGTACCGTTGGTGTTGATGACGGAATAGGCGCCCTGCTTGGCGGCGAGCTTCGGGTTTTTCTCGATGCGGAAGAGCGGCATTTCGCCAGAACGCTTGAAGACGGAAAAGACTGCCCTGTCCTTCAGGTGATCGATGGCGTAGTCGCGCCATTCACCGTCACCGACCATACGGCCGTAGATCCAGAGGATGGCGTCCAGTTCGCGCCGGTGGAAGGTCACCGGAAGCGGGTCCTTGCTTTGCTTGTATTCCCTGAGATCGACGACGACTGAGGAACTGTGGTCGACGGAACGGCTTTCGCCGTGTCGCAAATCCGGCTGATCTGTCATCAGTCTCACAAGGCCTCCACATGTGACAGGAGAGTGACAGTTTGCCCGAGCCGCCGCAAATTGCAAGAGTGCCAGCCGCCACATTCGGCCGCACCACAGCGCCGCGCGTCTCTCGCGCAAGGGCGCTGTAGCACTTTGAGTCTGCGCATCATGCCTTCCGAAAGTTGTGTCCGATTTTCGGAAGGCATGATGCGCTGGGCAGGCCAACGCTTTCTCGACAGCGCCGCATTTCAGTCAAAACAGCGCCTCATTTGCAGGAGATTTATGAATTCCAGTTTGGCGCCAGCGCGCCAAAGGGCCCGGCGGAGCGTATCGACCTTAACCCCAGCCCCGAATACGCTCGGCCGGGCCGCCCCAGCATTTCATCCGTAACCGGATGAAATTTCAGATATTTTTTCCAGCCATCACCACGGTCGCGCCAAGGATCGCAGCCGGATCGCCGTCTGCGGTCGCCGATTGCAGCAGAATCGCGCAGCCTTCGAGCTGCGGCCGCTGCAGGACGCTGGCCGGCAGCGTCAGACTGGTCGCCTTGCCGTCCCACATGCCGACGGTTTCGACATTGGTGACGCTGTGCAGATAAGAGATCTTCTGGCCGCTGTTCTCACCCTTTTCGACGTCGATTGTCTTTTCCTTGTCGAAATAGACCATCACGACATTGGCTTTGCCCTGTCCGGCGCCGATCTTGATCTCTAGTTCGTCGCCGCGCATCGCGGCGTTGATGGGAACAGTCAGACCGTTGCCTTCGCTGCTAAAGGTGTCGATCTTGCTGTTGATTCCGTTGAGATCGGCGCCGGCCAGATGGCCGCGTCCGTTGACGATGGCCTGCGGCGTGTAGACGTTGCTTCGGCCCATCGTCCTGGCATAGCCGTACTGCCGCTCGGTGTTTTCCTTGGAGCTCAGCGTATCGGCCCAGCCGAGATAGTTCCAGTAATCGACATGATAGGCGAGCGCGATGACATCGCCCTGGTTCACCAGCTTGCGGAAAGCGGCGTCAGCGGGAGGACAGGAGGAGCAGCCCTGCGCCGTGAAGAGTTCGACGACACCTTTCGGCGTGCCGTCCTCGGCCTGCAACGGGCCTGAGAAAACAACGCTAGCGATCAGCGGAATCAAAAAACGGGGGGACATTCACCTGCACCTCTTTTTCAGCGCCGACGGCGTGTTCGAACCGGAGGCCCTGACATATGAACGTACGAATAATCCTTCCGGGTCCAAACGAAAAGTCACGAACGGGTGAGACGTAGCTCGACGGGAACTTGCGCAAAACAAATCATCGTGAGCCCCGTTTAAATGGCGTCGCCGCAAAGAAAAGCCGCCGGAAACTGCTCTCCGGCGGCCATTATCAGTCAAGTCTCTTAAAAATCAGGCAGCGAGATCGCGCAGGACCGTCTGCAGGATGCCGCCATTGTTGAGGTAGATCACCTCGTCGAGCGTATCGACGCGCGACAGCAGCGGAACCTCTTTCACGGTGCCGTCGCCATAGGTGATCCTGGCGATCTTTTTCTCGCGTGGCTTGATCTTTTCCAGACCTTCGATGGTGACGAGTTCATCGCCCTTGAGCCCGAGGCTCTGCCAGGTCGTGCCCTCTTCGAAGACGAAGGGAATGATGCCCATCCCGACCAGGTTAGAGCGATGGATGCGCTCGAAGGACTGGGCGACCACCGCCTTGACACCGAGCAGGTTGGTGCCCTTGGCAGCCCAGTCACGCGAGGAGCCGTTACCGTATTCGACACCGGCAAAGATGACGAGCGGCACGCCTTCCTGCTTGTACTGCATGGCGGCGTCGTAGATCGAGGTTTCTTCCTTCGACGGGTAGTGGATGGTGTAGCCACCTTCCTTGCCGTTCGGGCCGAGCATGTGATTGCGGATGCGGATATTGGCGAAGGTGCCGCGCATCATCACTTCATGGTTGCCGCGGCGCGTGCCGTACTGGTTGAAGTCGGCAACGGCGACGTCGTGGCCGATGAGGTAGGCGCCGGCCGGCGATGCAGCCTTGATCGARCCGGCAGGCGAGATGTGGTCGGTGGTGATCTTGTCGCCGAACAGGCCGAGAACGCGGGCGCCCTTGATGTCGGAAACGCCGGTGCCCTTCTTGCCCATGCCGACGAAGTAGGGCGGGTTCTGCACGTAGGTCGAATTGTCGTCCCAGGCATAGGTCTGGCCCGGCGGAACCTGAACGGCCTGCCAGTTGACGTCGCCCTTGAAGACATCGGCATATTTGCTTTCGTAGAGCTCGCGGGTCACGTATTTCAGGATGAATTCCTGGACTTCCTTCGAGGTCGGCCAGATGTCCTTGAGATAGACCGGGTTGCCGCTCTGGTCCTCGCCAATCGGCTCCTTGGTCAGATCCTTCTGCACCGTGCCGGCAAGCGCATAGGCGACGACGAGCGGCGGCGATGCGAGGTAGTTCGCCTGCACGTCGGGCGAGATGCGGCCTTCGAAGTTACGGTTGCCGGAAAGAACGCCGGAAACGATAAGGCCCTTGTCGTTGATCGTCTTCGAGATCGGCGCCGGCAGCGGGCCGGAATTGCCGATGCAGGTGGTGCAGCCGAAGCCGACGAGGTTGAAGCCGAGCTTGTCGAGGTCGGCCTGCAAGCCCGACTTGGCGAGATATTCGCCGACGACCTGCGATCCCGGTGCCAGCGAGGTCTTCACCCACGGCTTCGTCTTCAGTCCCTTGGCAACGGCGTTGCGGGCAAGAAGACCGGCAGCGATCAAGACTGACGGATTGGAGGTGTTGGTGCACGACGTGATGGCGGCGATCGCCACGTCGCCATGGCCGAGATCGAAATCCGTGCCTTCGACGGCATAGCGGTTGTTCAGCTGGCCGGGCTTCTTGTAATCCGTGTCCATCGAGCCGGCAAAACCGGTCGCGATGTTCTCGAGCGATATGCGGCCTTCCGGACGCTTCGGGCCGGCCATCGACGGCACGACATCGCTGAGATCGAGTTCCAGCGTATCGGTGAAGACGAGCTCGGAGCCGTCGCCGTCACGCCACATGCCCTGCGCCTTCGAATAGGCTTCGACGAGCGCGATACGGTCCTTGGTGCGGCCGGACATGTTGAGATAGTTGATGGTTTCGCCGTCTACGGGGAAGAAGCCGCAGGTGGCACCGTATTCCGGGCCCATATTGCCGATCGTCGCGCGGTCGGCGAGCGGCATGTTGTCCATGCCAGGACCGAAGAATTCGACGAACTTCGAAACGACGCCTTTCTTTCGCAGCATCTGCACGACGGTGAGAACGAGGTCGGTCGCCGTGACGCCTTCCTTGAGCTTGCCGGTCAGCTTGAAGCCGATGACTTCGGGCAGCAGCATAGAGACCGGCTGGCCGAGCATCGCAGCTTCCGCTTCAATACCGCCCACGCCCCAACCGAGAACGCCGAGACCGTTGATCATCGTCGTGTGGCTGTCGGTGCCGACGCAGGTATCAGGATAGGCGATCGTCTCGCCGTCCTCTTCCTTGGTCCAGACGGTCTGGCCGAGATATTCGAGATTGACCTGATGACAGATACCGGTGCCGGGAGGCACGACGCGGAAATTCTTGAATGCCTGCTGGCCCCACTTCAGGAAGCGGTAGCGCTCGCCGTTGCGCTGGTATTCCAGCTCGACGTTACGGGCGAAGGCCTGCGGCGTGCCGAATTCGTCGACGATGACGGAGTGGTCGATGACGAGATCGACGGGAACGAGCGGGTTGATCTTCTCGGGATCGCCGCCGAGCGACACCATCGCGTCGCGCATCGCGGCAAGATCGACGACGGCGGGAACGCCGGTGAAGTCCTGCATCAGCACGCGCGCCGGGCGATAGGCGATTTCGTTTTCGACCGCACCCTTATTGTTCAGCCATTCGGCAACGGCCAGGATATGCTCCTTGGTGACCGACTGGCCGTCTTCGAAGCGTAGCAGGTTTTCAAGCAGCACTTTCATCGAATAGGGAAGCTTCGACACGCCGGCCAGACCGTTTGCCTCAGCCTTGGGCAGGCTGTAATAGACATAGTCCTTCCCGTTGACGGAAAGCGTGGAACGACAATTGAAACTGTCAAGAGATTTAGACACGAGATACCCCGTTTCTGATAGCCAACACAGTCGTGCGAACGCCTATGCACTTAATGCACATCAGGATGCGGGTACGGCCATTTCCGCTGTCCGCACGTGGAACAGACGCTCCAAGTTCGGCGCAAGGATGAAATTCACGCCGACCGCTGGCGTGGTTGCAGGTCTTATAGATAATTTCCTAAAAACTTGCCATACCCGAGGACAGTCAAAATCGGACATTTTTTGACCCCGCCGGAAGCCGAAACCAAGAAAGAGCCGACGCATGCATCTCACCGCCGAAAATCTGACTGCAAGGCGCGGTGAGGATCTCATTTTCGTTAACATTTCCTTTCACTTGGCGGCCGGCGAGGCGCTTGTTCTCACGGGTAGAAATGGATCGGGAAAGTCCACTTTGTTGCGTGTGGCCGCCGGACTGCTGAGGCCGGAAAAAGGCACTGTCATCTTCCGCGACGAAGAGGGCCGGGAAGGCAGGCATCCCGGCGAGGTCAGCCACTACCTCGGCCATAGAAATGCGATGAAGAATGAACTTACGGTTGCAGAAAACCTCGATTTCTGGCGTACCTTTCTCGGCAGTACAGGCGGCGACGCCGGCCTCGCCGTCGAGGACGCCGCCGAGGCGGTCGGTCTTTCGGGAATCACTCACCTTCCCTTCGCTTATCTCTCCGCCGGCCAGCAGCGCCGATTCGCCTTCGCCAAACTACTCGTCGCTTACCGCCCCATCTGGATCCTCGATGAACCCGCAGCGGCACTCGATGCCAGCGCCGACCGGCTGCTTGCCGATTTGATCTCGGCCCATCTGGCAAAGGGCGGCATCGTGCTGGCGGCAACCCATCAGCCCCTGGGGCTGCAGAATACGCAGGAATTGAAGATGACGGGCTTTGCCGGCGTGGATCATGGGGTATGGGGTTGATGTTTCTCGATGTGGCTACCCCGTCCACCGCTGACGCAAAGAGCCGCCGCGCATGACCGCCCTCTTTTTCCGCGACCTCAAACTCTCGATTCGCGCCGGCGGCGGCGCGCTGATCGGCGTACTGTTCTTCCTGACTATCGTCGCCGTCATCCCCTTCGGCGTCGGTCCCGATCTCAAGCTGCTTTCGCGCATCGGCCCCGCCATCGTCTGGATCGGAGCCCTGCTTGCCGCCCTTCTCGGCCTCGACCGCCTGTTCCAGGCCGAGCGCGACGACGGATCGCTCGACTTGATGCTGATGCAGGAAACGCCGCTCGTCCTGACGGTGCTGGTCAAATGCTTCGCCCATTGGACGGCCACCAGCCTGCCGCTGGTCATCGCCTCGCCGCTGCTCGGCCTCTTCATGAACATGGACGAGACGGCGATCGGCGCGACCATGTTGACGCTGCTCGTCGGCTCGCCCGCCATCACCTTCATCGGCGCTGTCGGCGCCGCCGTTGCCGTGGCGCTGCCCCGTGGCGGCCTGCTGGTCTCGATCCTCGTGCTGCCTCTGACCATCCCGGTGCTGATCTTCGGCGTCAGCGCCACCTATGCCGCGGTCGAGGATCCGGCCCCGTTCCTGCCGCCCTTTCTGATCCTCATCGCTCTGACACTCTTCTTCGCGGTCATCGGCCCGGCAGCAGCCGCCCTTGCGCTGCGAAACACGGCGGATTGATTGGTCATTCGATTGCAGGAAAAACCGGATCAAGGTATGGAAGCGACATGAGCGAAACGAGCCTTGCCATCAGCAAATTCAGCGATCTCGCCAACCCGACGCGATTTCTGGCGCTGGCGGCGCGCGCCATTCCGTGGCTGGCCGGCATCACCGCCCTCTGTTTTACCGTTGGTCTCTATCTGAGCTTCGCCACCGAAGGCGACTACCAGCAGGGCGAGACCGTGCGCATCATGTATATCCACGTCCCCGCCGCCTGGCTTTCGATGATGTGCTATACGATCATGAGCGTCTCGGCGATCGGCACGCTGGTCTGGCGCCATCCGCTGGCCGATGTCTCCGCCAAGGCCGCAGCCCCGCTCGGCGCCGCCTTCACCCTGCTCGCGCTCGTCACCGGCTCGCTCTGGGGCAAGCCGATGTGGGGCACCTGGTGGGTCTGGGATGCGCGGCTGACCTCCGTCTTCATCCTCTTCCTGATGTATCTCGGCCTGATTGCGCTCAGCCGCGCCATCGATGATCCGTCGAAGGCCGCGCGCGTCAGCGCCGTGCTCATTCTCGTCGGCTTCGTCAACATCCCGATCATCAAATTCTCGGTCGAGTGGTGGAACACGCTGCACCAGTCGGCAAGCGTGCTGCGCCTCGACGGCCCGGCGATCGATCCGGAATTCCTGCGCCCGCTGTTCATCATGGCGATCGCCTTCACCCTGCTTTTCTTCACGCTGCACATCATGGCGATGAGGAACGAGATCTGGCGCCGCCGCATTGCCGCCCGGCGCCGTCTTGCCGCCCGCATGGCGAGCCGGGAGGAATAGCCGTGACGCATGCCTTTTACGTCTACGCCTCCTATGGCTTCGCGGCCCTGGTGACGATCGCCGTCACCGTCTGGACCTGGGCCGACGGCCGCGCCCGTCGCCGGGAACTTGCTGCACTCGAGGCTGCGGGCATCCGCCGCCGCTCGGCGCGCGCAAGGGACGGCGAATGAACGACACACCGGAAAAGACGACCGACAAACCGCGCGCGCTGGGTCGCTACACCTTGGCGCTTCTGCCGCTGATCGTCTTCGGCGGCATTGCGGCCACGGCCGCAAAGATGCTCTACGACCAGGATTTCCATGGCAAGAACATTGCCGAAATTCCCTCCGCCCTGATCGGCACCAAGGCGCCGACTCTGAACCTGCCGCCGCTCGACGGCGCCAACCTGCCGGCGCTGACCGATGCGGCAATCAAGGGCAAGCTGACCCTCGTCAACGTCTTCGCCTCATGGTGCCTCCCCTGCCGGGACGAACATCCGGTGCTGAAGGAATTGGCGAAAGACCGACGGCTGAACATCGTCGCCATCAATTACAAGGACCAGAGCGACAACGCCCTGCGTTTCCTCGGCGAACTCGGCAACCCCTATCAGGCGATCGGCATCGACCCGAACGGCAAGGCGGCAATCGACTGGGGCGTCTACGGCATTCCGGAAAGCTATCTGGTCGGGCCAGACGGCACGATCCTCTACAAGCGCGTCGGCCCCTTCGACGATATCAGCCTGAAGGAAGGGCTGTTTCCAGCGATGGAAAAGGCGTTGGGGAAGCCGGGTTCGTAAGGGGTTTTCTTCCTGCGGCGGTGGGGCCTAAACCCCGCTCTGCCAGACCTTGATCGCCTCCACCGGCCAGATCAGCATGACAACGTTGAGCGTCAGGTTGTCGCGGATCATATAGCCGGTGAAAATCTCGAAGAAGATGGCGATCGCCACCGTCAGTGCCACCGGCGCGCGCCGCGCGAAGAAGAAGCCGATGCACATGAAGACGGTGTCCATCGCCGAATTCAGGATGCTGTCGCCGTAATAATCGAGCGCGATCGTCGCCGTGCGGTAGCGGTCGATGATCAGAGGTGAATTCTCGAGCAGCTCCCAGCCGGATTCGATGACGAGCGCCAGCAGCAGCCTTGCCGCCAGCGGCTTGCCGCGCAGGATAAGATGCGCGAGCCCGTAGAACAGGAAGCCGTGGATGATGTGCGACGGCGTATACCAATCCGACAGATGCTGCGAATTGCCGCTGGTATTGACCCCGCCCTCCCACAGCTTGACATAACCGCAGGCGCAGATCGGCACCCGGCCCATCATATATTCGGCGGCGACCTGAATGATCAGAACCGCAAGACAGGCAGCGAACCAAAAGGTCTGGTGTCTTACCCGGTATTCGGCCTCTGCAGCGCTCACTTCTCGCCGTCCGTTTCCAGATTGATGCTATGCTTCAACACCAGCGGCATCTGCGCCAGCGTGAAGATGATGGTGATCGGCATCGTGCCCCAGACCTTGAAGGCGACCCAGGTACCGTCGGAAAAATTGCGCCAGACGACTTCGTTCAGCACGGCGAGGAAGAGAAAGAAGATGCCCCAGCGGATGGTCAGCTTGCGCCAGCCCTCGGCATCGAGCTGAAAGGCCGCATTGAAGACATAGCCGAGCAGCGACCTGCCGAAGGCCAGCCCGCCGAGAAGCGTCACCCCGAACAGTGCATTGACGATGGTCGGCTTCATCTTGATGAAGGTCTCGTTCTGCAGCCAGATCGACAGCGAGCCGAAGATGAGGACGACGATGCCGGATACAAAGGGCATGATCGGCAGATGGCCGAGCACGATCTTCGACACGATCAGCGAGATGATCGTCGCCGCCATGAAGAGGCCGGTCGCGACGAACAGCGGTCCGCCCAATTCGGAAAGAGCAGGAAACGTCTCCACCAGCCACTGGCCACGCAGATTGGCGAAGAAGAAGATCATCAGCGGCCCAAGTTCCAGCGCCAGTTTCAGCAGCGGGTGATGCCGGTCGGCTGCGGTCGGGGTGATATCGCTTTCGGTGGTCATGCGTTCTTCAAACCTGTTTTCCTGGAAACCTGTTTCCGGCCGTGCCTTGCAGGCTTTCGGCGGCATATCTGTGGCATCATTGCCCAAGTCCGGCAATGGCATGGGCAAAATCCTCGGCCTCGAACGGCTCCAGATCCTCGACGCCCTCGCCGACGCCGATGAAATAGACCGGCAGCTTGTGCTTGGCGGAGATGGCGACGAGGATGCCGCCGCGCGCCGTGCCGTCGAGCTTGGTCATGATCAGCCCGTTGACGCCGGCGACGTTGCGGAAGATCTCGACCTGGCTGAGCGCATTCTGCCCCGTCGTGGCATCGAGCGTCTGCAGCACGGTGTGCGGCGCATCGGGATCGAGTTTGCCGAGCACGCGCACGATCTTCTCGAGTTCGGCCATCAGCTCGGCCTTGTTCTGCAGGCGGCCGGCGGTATCGACGATCAGCACATCGCATTTTTTCGCCTTCGCCTGTTCGAAGGCATCATAGGCAAGGCCGGCGGCATCGGCGCCGAGCTTGGTGCCGATGAATTCGGATTTGGTCCGGTCGGCCCAGATTTTCAGCTGCTCGATCGCAGCCGCACGGAAAGTATCGCCGGCGGCCAGCATCACCTTCAGCCCGGCGCCGGAAAGCTTCGCCGCAAGCTTGCCGATCGTCGTCGTCTTGCCCGTGCCGTTGACGCCGACGACGAGGATGACATGCGGCTTGTGCGAGAGATCGAGCTGCAGCGGCTTGGCGACCGGCTTCAGGACCTTGGCGATTTCGGACGCCATGATCCGGCTGACATCCTCGCCGGTGACATCCTTGCCATAGCGCTCGGACGCCAGCGTGTCGGTGACGCGCAGCGCGGTCTCGACGCCGAGATCGGCCTGGATCAGCAGATCTTCGAGATCCTGCAGCGTCTCGTCATCGAGCTTGCGCTTGGTGAAGAGCGCGGTGATCTGGCTGGTCAGCTGCGAAGAGGTGCGCGCAAGACCGTTGCGCAGACGCTGGAACCAGCTGAGCCTCGGTTGCAGGGCAACCGGCTCCGGCTCGACGACCTTCGGGCCGGTGGCGAAGCCTTTGGGGAGGATGGGAGAGCCAATCTCCGGTTCTGCCGCGGGGCTACCCCCCTCTGCCCTGCCGGGCATCTCCCCCAGAGGTGGGGAGATTGGCTGGGAGGGCGAATCCGGTCCTGCATCATCCTCAGTCGGAATCTCTTCCGGTTCAGTTGGAATCTCTTCCGGAAGCTTTTCGACGATCTCTTCGAGGTCAGCCGGCTGTTCTAGCGCTCCGGTCTCCACATGATCTCCCGCCTCGTGGGGGAGATGTCCCAGAGGGGCAGAAGGGGGTATTTCCGCAACGGTTTCGGCGACCGCCTGGATTTCAGTCTCCGCCTCCGCTGCTGCCTCGGCTTCCAGCAATGAAAGCGGCACGACACCCATGTCGCTCAATTGGTCGGCGGCGGGCAGGATTGCGGATTCGACATCATCTTCAGCAACCGGCGCCTCGACCCCGCCCTCGTCAATATCTGAAGCGGGCCCGCCGGCAGTATCCATTTCCTCGGCCAGCACTGGATCGTCAGCAACCGGCAGATCTTCGTCGCGCGAACGCGGCTCCAACTCCTTTTCCACGGCCGCAGGCACAGGTTCTTCAGCCGGCTTGCCGAAGGTGAAGACCTTTTTGATGAAACTGAGCGCCATGGGGATTCCGTGAAAGTCAGGCCGCGGCTGCGGCCGTCAATTGCATGTCGAGATGCTTGCCATTGTGGCCGGTGATCGTGACCGGCACAAGTTCGCCGGGACGAAGGCCGGGCGCGGCGACCAGCGTGAAATTCTCCGTATGCGCCAGGCCGTTGTTTTCAACAAGCAGCCATTGCCGGGTTCCGATCATCCCATCGAGATGGGATTGATGCAGCCTATGTCCAGTGGCGCGCAGCCTTGCGGCGCGATCCTTGACCAGCGAACGGTCGAGTTGCGGCATGCGCGCTGCCGGCGTGCCGGGACGCGGACTGTAGGGGAAGACATGCAGATGGGCGATCCCAACCTCTTCGGCCAGCCGCACGGCATTCTCGAACATCTCTTCGGTTTCCGTGGGAAAGCCGGCGATCATATCGGCGCCGAAGCTCATCTCCGGGCGAAGGCGACGCGCATCCTCGATGAAACGCAGCGCATCGCCGCGCAAATGCCGGCGCTTCATGCGCTTCAGGATCATGTCGTCGCCATGCTGCAGCGAGAGATGCAGATGCGGCATGAAGCGTGGCTCGTCGGCGATGAGATCCATCAGGTGGGCATCGGCCTCGATGCTATCGATCGAGGAAAGCCGCAGGCGGCGGATATCGGGGATCTGCTTCAGAAGGGTCTTGGCCAAAAGCCCGAGCGTCGGGGCGCCCGGCAGATCGCCGCCATAGCTGGTGGCATCGACGCCGGTCAGCACGATCTCGCGGTAACCGCCGTCGACGAGATTGCGGGCCTGGTCGACGACAGCTCCCATCGGCACGGAGCGGGAATTGCCGCGGCCATAGGGAATGATGCAGAAGGTGCAGCGATGGTCGCAGCCGTTCTGCACCTGGACGAAGGCGCGCACATGGCCATCAATGTGCCTGACCATCTGCGGCGCCGTCGCCTTGACGCTCATGATGTCGTTGACGCGAAGTTTCTCCTCGGCCGAAACGCCGAAGTCCGGCAGGCCGCGATAGGAGGCGCTCGTCAGCTTCTCCTCGTTGCCGAGCACGGCATCGACCTCCGCCATCGCAGCGAAGGTCTGCTTTTCCGTCTGCGCGGCACAGCCGGTGACGATGATGCGGGCATGCGGATTGTCACGCCGTGCCCGGCGGATCGCCTGGCGGGCCTGGCGCACCGCCTCGCCGGTCACGGCACAGGTATTGACCAGGACGGCATTGTTGAGCCCGGCCTTTTCAGCCTGCGCCTTCATCACTTCGGATTCATATGTGTTGAGGCGGCAGCCGAAGGTAATGACCTCGATGCCGCTCACTGCGCCTCCGCCTCTCGGGTACCCTCGCGCGACCAGAGACCGGTCGAAGGATCGAGCCTGCCCGACCATTCCCATTCGGCCGGGCCGGTCATGATGACATGATCGTCGCGCTCGCGCCATTCGATGGAAAGCGTGGCCGGCGGCTTGGCGCTGGCCACATTGATCGTCACCTTGCGGCCGGTACGGCCGGTGCGCGCAGCACTGACGGCAGCAGAACAGGCAGCCGAGCCGCAGGCGAGCGTCAGTCCAGCGCCGCGCTCCCAGGTGCGCGTCGTCACCGATGTCGGCGACGTCACTTGCGCCAGCGTGATATTGGCGCGCTCGGGAAACATCGGATGGTTTTCGAGCAGCGGTCCGAACCGGGCGAGATCATAGGACATCACGTCCCTGTCCACCCAGAAGATCGCATGCGGATTGCCCATCGACATCGCCGACGGCGAATGAAGCACCGGCTTGTCGATCGGACCGATCTGCAGTTCGATGCGGCTGGTGTCGTGGAATTCTTCCGCCAGCGGGATCCTGTCCCAATCGAAGACCGGCCGGCCCATATCGACCGAAATCGTCCCGTCCTCGTGCTCGACGGCGTTGAGGATGCCGGCGACCGTCTGGAAGGTAAAGACCTTCCTGCCGGTCTCGGCGGCAAGTGCCTGCACGACGCAGCGCGTGCCGTTGCCGCAGGCCTGCGCCTTCGAGCCATCGGAATTCAGGATATCGATGAAGGCATCGGTGCCTTCGGCCTTCGGATCATGGATCGCCATGATCTGATCGAACTCAGTCTGCGGATCGGCATTGAGCGCGACCGCCGCCGCAGGCGTCACCTTGTCCGGCCGGCCGCGCATGTCGACGACCAGGATCTTGTTGCCAAGCCCGTTCATCCTCGCGAATTCGACCGTTGCGCTCATGGTATCATTCCGTCTGTCTTTCCGGTGTATATGGCGGAAATGCGAAGGAATTACCAGTGGGTGAGTGCCGGACAGGCGTAGCGGCCTGCTGACCCCTTCGAGGCAGCAGTTCGGCTTTTACCGCTGCGCACCGTCGGGATCGAAGGACGCAGCATGGGCTTCGACAATGGCTGCGGTGATGACCTTTCTCAGCTCGTAGACCAGCGAGCGGGACCGTTTGCGATCCAGATCCTGTGCTGCCTTCGCAAGATTCAAGCCTTCGTTCAGAACAATATGATGGGCCCGCGCCAGCGCCCAACTCTCAATATCAAGATTTATCATTCGATATCTCCGCCGATTCATTCGGCATCAAGGATATTCACGAATCATTTTACAGGACGCACTTAAGTAGAAAGTAGAATCATAAGCAGAATAATTTGCAACTGGCCCCTCCAGCGAATTCGGGTCGCCAATCGGAATTTTTGCCAGCAAAATCGGAAAAATCAGGCGGAGTGCGGAAGCCAATACAAAGGTCGGCTTGAACACGTACTTTCGTGCGTTGTCTAGCGGCACATTCCGGTCGCGCCCATGTCACGCGGGCTTTGAAAAGTCGCCATGCGGTCATTTGCCCGCATTCACCTTGACTTTCGCCCGACTTTCCTGTTTATCGCGCCCAATCCGCGACGAGCCACACGACTCCGAGCCGCCGACCGGGACCTGAGATCCCGGAGGTCAACACCCGACAGCGCGATGCGCCCTCGGGTGCTTTTTGGCTTTGCGTCTTGTTTTCGTCAAGGAAAAGCACGACGTTTCCGGGCATGTAAAAACCCACCCGAAACGTATCAAGGAAGAGCCGATGTTTGAAAACCTCCAGGACCGTCTTGGATCCATTCTGAATGGACTGACAGGCCGTGGCGCGCTTTCGGAAGCCGATGTTTCCGCAGCGCTGCGCGAGGTTCGCCGTGCGTTGCTGGAGGCCGACGTCGCGCTCGACGTCGTGCGTTCCTTCACCGACCGCGTGCGTGAAAAGGCCGTCGGCGCCGAGATCCTGAAGTCGATCAAGCCCGGCCAGATGGTCGTCAAGATCGTGCATGACGAACTGATCGAGATGCTGGGTGGCGAAGGCGTCGGCATCGACCTGCATGCGGCCGCCCCGGTCGTCGTCATGATGGTGGGTCTGCAGGGCTCCGGCAAGACGACGACGACGGCGAAGATCGCCCATCGCCTGTCGACGCGCGAGAAGAAGAAGGTGCTGATGGCATCGCTCGACACGCGCCGTCCGGCAGCCCAGGAGCAGCTTCGCCAGCTCGGCGCGCAGGCCAACATCGACACGCTGCCCATCATATCAGGCCAGTCGCCGACGGATATCGCCACCCGCGCCGTGCAGGCGGCTAAGCTCGGCGGCCACGACGTCGTCATCCTCGATACCGCCGGCCGCACGCATATCGACGAGCCCTTGATGGTCGAGATGGCCGACATCAAGAAGCGCTCGAACCCGCATGAAATCCTGCTGGTCGCCGACAGCCTCACCGGTCAGGACGCCGTCAACCTCGCCCGCAGTTTCGACGAACGCGTCGGCATCACCGGTCTGGTGCTGACCCGCATGGATGGCGATGGCCGCGGCGGTGCCGCCCTTTCGATGCGCGCCGTCACCGGCAAGCCGATCAAGCTGATCGGCGTCGGCGAGAAGATGAGCGAGCTGGAGGAGTTCCATCCCCGCCGCATCGCCGACCGCATCCTCGGCATGGGCGACATCGTTTCGCTCGTCGAGCGCGCGGCTGAAAACATCGACGCCGAGAAGGCGGCCGCCATGGCCGCCAAGATGGCCAAGGGCAAGTTCGACCTCGACGACCTCGCCGACCAGCTGCGCCAGATGCAGAAAATGGGCGGCATGGGCGGCATCATGGGCATGATGCCCGGCATGGCGGGCATGAAGGACAAGATGGCCGCAGCCGGCCTCGACGACAGACTTTTCGGCCGCCAGATCGCCATCATCCAGTCGATGACCAGGGCCGAGCGCGCCAATCCCGACCTGCTCAAGCATTCGCGCAAGAAGCGCATCGCCGCCGGCTCCGGTACCGATGCCGCCGCCATCAACAAGCTTCTGAAGATGCACCGCCAGATGGCAGACATGATGAAGATGATGGGCGGCAAGGGCAAAGGCGGCATGATGAAGCAGATGATGGGCGGCCTTGCCGGCAAGATGGGGCTCGGCGGCATGGGCGGTATGGGTGGCGGCATGCCCGATCTCTCGAATATCGATCCCCGACAGCTCGAGGCCCTGCAGAAGCAGGCCGAAGCGGCGGGGCTTGGAAAGCCGGGTGGGGGTATGCCCGGTCTCGGCGGTCTGCCGGGTGGTTTGTCGGGCCTCGGCGGCGCCAAGCTGCCGGGCCTTGGCGGTGGTTTCCCGGGATTGCCCGGATTGCCGAAGAAGAAGTGWAAGGATCGCTTGCCCCATGAATGATCCAAACGTCAAAGCCCAGCTCGCGAGCTATCGTCAGTCGATCGACAATATCGATGCCGCTCTCGTGCACATGCTGGCCGAACGCTTCCGCTGCACCAAAGAGGTCGGCGTGCTGAAGGCCAAATACAATCTGCCGCCGGCCGACCCGGCGCGCGAGGAATACCAGATCGAACGCCTTCGCCAACTGGCGAAAGCCGCCAATCTGGATCCGGATTTCGCTGAGAAGTTTCTGAACTTCGTCATCAAGGAAGTCATCCGGCATCATGAGCAGATCGCTGCGGATCACGCTGAACAAAGCGCCGCGGCCCGATAACCGTACCGCTCAAGAAAGCGGTCAAGAAAAGCCCAAGGAGTAAAGAACATGGCACTGAAAATTCGTCTCGCCCGCGGTGGCTCCAAGAAGCGCCCGTACTACCACGTCGTTCTCGCCGATGCGCGCAGCCCGCGTGACGGCCGCTTCCTCGAAAACCTCGGTTCCTGGAACCCGATGCTTGCCAAGGACGATGAGAAGCGCGTTCAGCTGAACGCCGAGCGCATCAAGCACTGGATCGAAAACGGCGCTCAGCCGACCGACCGCGTTCTGCGCTTCCTCGATGAGGCCGGCGTTGCCAAGCGCGAAGTCAAGAACAACCCGGTCAAGGCAAAGCCTGGCAAGCGCGCCCAGGAACGCGCCGCCGAAAAGGCTCAGAAGGTCGCTGACGCCGCCGCTGCTGCCGCCGACGCCGCGGAATAATCGGGACATTCCCTTCGAGCGGGCGGCATGGCGACATGCCGCCCGTTTTCGTTTCCAATCGCCCGCACTTCGTTTATGAGAAACCTGTCTTTCGGCTTCACATGAAGGAACCCATGACAAAGCTTGAAAACCCCGTTCTGATGGCGACGATCGGTGGCGCGCAAGGCCTCCGGGGCGAGGTGCGCGCCAAGGCCTATACGGCCGATCCCAGCGCGCTTGGCGACTACGGCCATCTCCACAGCATGGACGGCCGCAGCTTCGAAGTCCTCGAGATCCGCGAGATGAAGAATGTCGTCGTCGTTCGTTTCCGCGGCGTCAACGACCGCAATGCCGCCGAGGCTCTGAACGGGCTTGAACTCTATATCGAGCGGGACAACCTGCCGGACGAGGAGCTGGAGGACGACGAGTTCTACTATGCCGATCTCGAAGGGCTCGAGGCGCGGGACGACAAGGGTGTCAGTTATGGCACGGTCACCGGTGTTTTCGATTTCGGCGCCGGCGACCTGCTGGAACTCAAAGGTCCGGGCAAACGCCCGGTGCTGATCCCCTTCTCCGAAGCCTCGGTGCTGGAGATCGACCTTGAGGCCGGCACGCTGCTGATCGATCCGCTGGCGGCGGGTCTGGTCGACGATCCGGAAGAGCTTTCGAAATTCACCCCGGACAAGCCGAAAAAGAAGAAGTGACGCCATGGTTTTCCGGGCGAGCGTGCTGACACTTTATCCGGAAATGTTTCCGGGGCATCTGGGCTTCTCGCTCGCCGGCAAGGCGATGGAGCGGGGGCAATGGTCGCTGGAGGCGGTGCAGATCCGCGATTTTGCCACCGACAAACACCGCACCGTCGACGACACCCCGGCAGGCGGCGGCGCCGGCATGGTGCTGAAACCAGACGTTCTCGCCCGCGCGATCGATAGCGCCTCAGAAAACGATCCCCGCCCACGGCTGCTGATGAGCCCGCGCGGCCGGCCGCTGACGCAGCAGCGTGTGCGCGAGCTCGCGGCCGGCGACGGCGTCATCATCGTCTGCGGCCGCTTCGAGGGCGTCGACCAGCGGGTGATCGAGGCACGCGGACTGGAAGAGGTCTCGATCGGCGACTACGTACTATCAGGCGGCGAGCCGGCGGCGCTGATCGTGCTCGATGCGATCGTCCGCATCCTGCCTGGTGTCATGGGCAACGATCTTTCCGGCCTGCACGAAAGCTTCGAAGGCGGACTGCTGGAACATCCGCATTATACCCGGCCGCAGGAATGGGAAGGCCGGGAAATCCCCGCAATCCTCACCTCCGGCAACCACGGCGCCATCGAGAAATGGCGGCATCAGGAAGCGGTGYGGCTGACCCGGGAGCGGCGGCCGGATCTGCTCGAAAAGGGCTAGCCTATCGGCTCAAAAATCGGATCGATTTTCCGAAGGCACGACGTGTAGATTCAAAACGGTACAGCGTCCTTTGCGTGTCAGAAAAAGACGCGCGGCGCTGTAAAGTGAGAAAAACGGCTGATTTCGCAGCCCTTTTCACAAAAATGCCGCCCAAGGGATGACAAGCCCTGGCCTTTCGTGTATTGGCGCACGCGGAAATGGGGTTTATCCCCGTCTGCCAGCAAACAAAGAATGGCGAATCCGCTCCCGCCCTTGATGGGCAAAGTCCTGAGGCCAGTTCCGAAGGATCAGTGTTGAGCGCTCTGGCTGTTTCAGAAGAACCAAAGGTTAAGACGATGAACATCATTCAGCAGCTTGAGGCCGAACAGGCCGCCAAGATCGAAGCCAAGCGCACGCTTCCCGAATTTTCCCCGGGCGACACCGTCCGTGTCAACGTGAAGGTCACGGAAGGCAGCCGTACCCGCGTTCAGGCCTATGAAGGCGTCTGCATCGCCCGCTCCGGCGGCGGCCTGCAGGAAAACTTCACGGTCCGCAAGATCTCCTACGGCGAAGGCGTCGAGCGCGTATTCCCGGTCTACTCGCCGATGATCGAAAGCGTCGACGTCGTTCGCCGCGGTAAGGTCCGTCGCGCCAAGCTCTATTACCTGCGCGACCGTCGCGGCAAGTCTGCCCGTATCGTTGAAGACACCGGCGTCCGCGCCCGCAAGCTCAACGACGCCGAGCGCGCCGCTATTGCCGAGGAAAAGGCACGCATCGAAGCTGAAAAGGTCGCAGCAGCTCAGGCGCTCGCCGCCGAGAAGGCAGCAGCCGAAGCTGCGGAAGCCAAGGCCGCTGCTGAAGCAGCAGCAGCCGCTGCCGCCGCAGCGGAACCGGCAGCAGAATAAGTTCTGCGCTACGCAAAATTCTTTGCTTGGAAAGGCGGCCTTCGGGTCGCCTTTTCTAATTTTTGTTTCGGCACGCAGCCGGCGGCCTTGCCTCGGGCCTATCTTCCGTGACAGTTTTTGCCGTTCAATTTAGGGGAACCGTTCAATGTTCTTTCGCCGTACCGTTCTTGCGAGCTTCGCCGCCCTTGCTCTTCTGCCCCTGGCCGCATCGGCCGCCGAACTGCCTGATCTTGGCGGCAAGAGCGTCGTCGTCGTCACCGAGAATGCCTATCCGCCGCTGCAGTTCGTCGATCCGAAATCCGGCAAGGCGATCGGCTGGGAATATGATGCGATGAACGAGATCGCCAAGCGGCTGAACGTCAAGGTCGAATACCAGAACACCAGCTGGGACGCGATGATCCAGGCGGTTTCCGACGGCCAGTACAACATCGGCATGACCGGCATCACCATCAAGGAAGACCGCAAACAGAAGGTGGATTTCTCCGACCCCTACATGCGCTCGCAGCAGTTCATGCTGGTGCGCGGCGACGAGAAGCGCTTCACTGACGCCAAGTCCTTCGGCGAATTCAAGGACGGTCTGGTGGGCGCGCAGCCCGGCACCACGCCCTTCTACACCGCGGTCTACGAAGTGCTTGATGGCAACGAGCAGAACCCGCGCATCAAACTCTTCGAAACCTTCGGCGCCACCGTCCAGGCCCTGAAGGCTGGCGACGTCGACGTTGTGCTGACCGACGGCACAGCCGGCAAGGGCTATGTCGATGCCTCGAACGGCGCCCTGAAGCTGATAGGCGAACCGCTGGGCACGGAGGATTTCGGCTTCATCTTCCCGAAAGGGTCCGATCTTGTCGCCCCGGTCAATGCCGCCATCACCGCACTCAAGGCCGACGGTACGCTGGATGCGCTGAACAAGAAGTGGTTCCTCGACTACAAGATGGGCGAATGACGCCGAGCTGCAGCTGATGGCCTTGCGACCATCTCCCGACAGATACGTCAAGGATGACTATCCCTGGTGGCTGGTCGCGCTTGTCGCGATCGGCCTCGTCCTTGCCGCCGTCATCGTCACCAACGATATCTATGCCCAGGTCTTCCGCACCGTCGTCAACGGTGTCGGCATCACCGTCTTCGTCACGCTGGTCGCCTTCGTGCTCGCAACCGTGCTCGGCCTCGGCATCTGCCTGCTCGGCATGGCCGACAGCCAGGTATTGCGTCAGATTGCGCGATTCTACATCGAGATCATCCGCGGCATCCCAATTCTCGTACTGTTGTTCTACGTCGCCTTCGTCGGCGCGCCGGCCCTGGTCGCAGCCTATAATTTCCTGATTTCGCCGCTGGTGACATCAGGTGTGACCGAGCCCATTCTGGTGCGCGACCTCTCGCTGATGTGGCGAGCGATCATCGCCCTGACGGTCGGCTATTCCTCCTTCATCGCCGAAATCTTCCGGGCCGGTTTCCAGTCGGTCGACCTCGGCCAGATCGAGGCGGCAAAGGCCCTCGGCCTCTCGCGCTACCGGCGCTTCCGCTCGGTCGTCTTCCCGCAGGCGATCCGGGTGATCTTCCCACCACTCTCCAACGATTTCGTCTCGATGGTGAAGGACAGCTCGCTCGTCTCCGTCCTCGGCGTCGCCGACATCACCCAGATGGGCAAGGTCTATGCCGCCGGCTCCTTCCGCTTCTTCGAAACCTATTCGATCGTCACCTATATCTATCTGATCCTGACGATCGGTCTGTCGCTGGCGCTGCGGCGGACGGAGAAATGGATGAAGTCGCGGTGACGGCGCCAATGGCCGCATCACCGAGGGGTCTCAGAAGGCCGCCTGATGATTCAAATTGAAGCCGCCGCGAAAAATCGCTATATGCAGGGCCATGGAATCCAAGTTCAGATGCATTGGTGCGCATATTTTCGTGCTGCAGGACCATTATCGCCTCCCGGCGCGGTTTTTTGCGTGCGTGTCCGGTGCGCTCAACAGCCGACTTCGTTGATCGAATGACGGCCGGCGGAGCCTGATCTGCCATTTCTCGATTTTCCAAAAGCTTTAGAAAAACGGACTTAACGCCATGAGCGCACCGCGTACCCTCTACGACAAGATCTGGGACGATCATCTGGTCGATGAACAGGCAGACGGCACCTGTCTTCTCTACATCGACCGCCATCTGGTCCACGAAGTCACCTCGCCGCAGGCTTTCGAAGGCCTGCGCATGACCGGCCGCAAGGTTCGCGCGCCGGAAAAGACGCTCGCCGTCGTCGACCATAACGTCCCGACCTCGCCCGACCGCCATCTCGGCATCAAGAACGAGGAAAGCCGCATCCAGGTGGAAGCGCTGGCCACCAATGCCGCCGAATTCGGCGTCGAATATTATTCGGCAAGCGACAAGCGCCAGGGTATCGTTCACATTGTCGGCCCGGAACAGGGCTTCACCCTGCCCGGCATGACCATCGTCTGCGGCGACAGCCATACCTCGACGCATGGCGCCTTCGGCGCCCTGGCGCACGGCATCGGCACCTCAGAGGTCGAGCATGTGCTGGCGACCCAGACGCTGATCCAGAAGAAGGCAAAGAACATGCTCGTGCGGGTCGACGGCGTGCTTCCGCCGCACGTCACCGCCAAGGACATCATCCTTGCCATCATCGGCGAGATCGGCACGGCCGGCGGCACCGGCCACGTCATCGAATTTGCCGGCGAAGCGATCCGCGCGCTGTCGATGGAAGGCCGCATGACCATCTGCAACATGACGATCGAAGGCGGCGCCCGCGCCGGCCTGATCGCCCCTGACGAAAAGACCTTCGAATATATCAAGGGCAAGCCGCGCGCGCCGAAGGGCGAGGCGCTGGAACAGGCAATCGCCTACTGGAAGACGCTGCAGACCGACGAGGGCGCTCATTACGATCGCGTCGTCGTACTCGATGCCGCCAGCCTGCCGCCGATCGTTTCCTGGGGCTCTTCGCCCGAGGATGTCATCTCCGTCCAGGGCATCGTTCCGAACCCCGACGACATCCAGGACGAAACCAAGCGCACCTCCAAGTGGCGCGCGCTCGATTATATGGGCCTGAAGCCGGGCACGAAGATGACCGACATCACGCTCGACCGCGTCTTCATCGGCTCCTGCACCAACGGCCGCATCGAGGATCTGCGGGAAGTCGCCAAGGTCGTCGAAGGCAAGACGGTTGCCCCAACCGTCGACGCGATGATCGTGCCGGGCTCCGGCCTCGTCAAGGAACAGGCGGAAGCCGAGGGCCTCGACAAGATCTTCAAGGCCGCCGGTTTCGACTGGCGCGAGCCGGGCTGCTCCATGTGTCTTGCCATGAACGACGACCGCCTGAAGCCGGGCGAACGCTGCGCTTCGACCTCGAACCGCAACTTCGAAGGTCGTCAGGGCTTCAAGGGCCGCACGCACCTCGTCTCGCCGGCAATGGCAGCCGCAGCCGCGATCGCCGGGCACTTCGTCGATATCCGCGAGTGGAACTGATCTGATCCGGCCAACGGATGAGATTGAAAGCCGCCCGATACGCATCGGGCGGCTTTGCATTTTATGGCGTCTGTCGCTTCGACACCCACATGTTGCGATCCGCACAGCTCCGCGCCTTCTCCCACGCGCAAGAGCTCTGCAGCCCTCTGAATTGCTGTGCTAAAGCGCGTGGCGGGCGAGCCCGTTTGTGCATGGCCCGCCTTCCCAATTTCATCCTTTCGGGCAATCGACATCGATAAATTCCTGTGGCCTCATCGATAATCAGGCGCGACACGCGACAGATACCGTTCAGGCTTCGGCGAACACCGCGCCATCGGGGAAGCGCCATGAGGCAGAAATTAGTAGTGAGTTTACTGCGAGCCAGCCTGATCATGTTTGCACCGCTGGCATCGATCGACGCCGTCGGCGCCGCGCCGATGCATCCAGCCATACCGACAGTCACGGTCGCCTCGGACCAACTGCTGCAGGTCGCGCAGAAGAAGATACCTTCACTTAACGGATATCGCGGCTACAGCAGTGGCCGGCCCGGCTATATCAAGAGCGCCAATGGTTATTGGTATCCCTCACGCGCCTTCGACGATTATACCGGCTCAATTGGAAGACCGCAGAGCCTGGGCAATAGCTGCAGTTACGGCTTCGCGCCGACCAACGGATCGTCCAATTGCAATTATTGACTGAAGGCTGCATGCCTCCGTCAAGTGCGGCCGCCCGGGTGATCTCTCCTCCGGGGCGACCGCTGATGCCCTCGATAGTGCTCAGAAGGCGGCCGTCATCGGATCCGGTCCCATGCGGGCGCTGGCGCTGTCGAGCTTGGCGATCGCGGCCATGTCGTCGGCATCGAGCTTGAAGTCGAACACCTGGAAGTTCTCCTCGATGCGCGACGGCGTCACCGATTTCGGGATGACGACAAGACCGGTATCGATGTGCCAGCGAATGATCACCTGAGCCGGCGTCTTCTGATGCTTTTTGGCGATCTCGCCTATATCAGCGTTCGAGATGAACTTGCCCTGGCCGAGCGGGCTCCAGGATTCGGTGGCGATACCAAGCTTCTGATGAGCCTCCTGCGCCGCCTTCTGCTGGAAATCGGGATGCAGCTCGATCTGGTTGATGACGGGAACGACGCCAGTTTCGCCGATGATACGCTCGAGATGTTCAGGATAGAAATTCGACACGCCGATCGAGCGGGCGCGACCCTCTTCCCGGATGCGCACGAAAGCCTTCCAGGTCTCGGTATAAAGGCCGCGATGCGGCGACGGCCAGTGAATGAGATAGAGGTCGACATATTCGGAACCGAGCTTCTTCAGGCTGCCGTCGAAGGCGCGCAGCGTATTGTCATAGCCCTGATCGGTATTCCTGAGCTTGGTGGTGACGAAGATGTCCTTGCGGTCGAGGCCGGAAGAACGGATGCCTTCGCCGACGCCCTCTTCGTTGTCGTAACCGGAAGCCGTATCGATGTGACGATAGCCGGCGGCGATCGCAGTGCGCACGGTGGGAGGGGCAATATCCTGCGGCGTCTGCCAGACGCCGAGGCCGACTTGTGGAATGGAATGTCCGTCATGGAAAGTGATGATAGGTTGAGCGGTCACAATATATCTCCGGGAGTTTGAAGAATTGGACGAGGCATGAATTGCGCCCGCGCTTGCGGACGTCCCTGAACGCATTTCAGCCGGAGCGTTCGGTCACCGGAAGCATATAGGCGACCGCATCCGGAAGACAATCAGACGACGCGGACAATCGTTCCCTTTCGAAGGTGGGGCAGCAGGCGGCGCATATCACGCAGGCTTACCGCCACGCAGCCCGCCGTCGGCTCGTAGCCTGGCCGGATGAGATGGAAGAAGATCGCCGAGCCGCGATTGCGCGCACGCGAGGAAATGTTCCAGTCCATTACCAGGCAGATATCGTAGAGCCCGTCGCTGCGCCGCATCTCCTCATGACTTGCCCGGAACGGCGCCCTGACGAGGCGGTTGTAGCTGGCATTGCCAGACTGATCGCACCAGAGCATGTCAGGACGGATGCGGCGGATGGAAAGCGGGGTGACGAGCCGGCCGTTCCGCTCGCCGCGCCGGAAGCCTGATATCAGCCTCATCGAGGCGATTGGCGTAGCGCCGTCACCCTCGAGTTTCATCACCGTGCGGCCGGAGCGGCCGATCGCAGCGGGCACGGTGATGGCGCCGAGCCGGACGATCGCCCGGCTCTTGCGCCCCGGCGCAGGACGCACCACGATCGTCGACGCCGTCATACTCGGCCTCTGCCTTGCTTTTTCCATTTTTCTCGCATGTCGTGCCTTGTCTGGGGCTTCGATTGAAATCATATCGAAACTGGCCCGGCAACAGCCCGTTGCCCGATCCTTGCCAAACCAGGAATTTGGCGTAGGACTAGGGGACTTAACATGAGGACGCAAACGGCATGACCGCACGCACCATTCTTCTGGTGGATGACGACGATGACCTTCGACAGACGCTGACGGAGCAATTGTCGCTGTATGAGGAATTCACGGTTCTGCAGGAAGCCAACGCCGGCAAAGGTGTCGCGACCGCCCGCTCGACGCCGGTCGACCTGCTGATCATGGATGTCGGCCTGCCCGATATGGACGGCCGCGAGGCGGTGAAGCTGCTGCGCAAGGGCGGCTTCAAGGCGCCGATCATCATGCTGACCGGCCACGATACCGATTCGGACACGATCCTCGGTCTCGAAGCCGGCGCCAACGACTATGTCACCAAGCCTTTCCGCTTCGCCGTTCTGCTCGCGCGCATCCGTGTGCAACTGCGCCAGCATGAGCAGAGCGAGGACGCGACCTTCACCGTCGGCCCCTATCTCTTCAAGCCGAGCCAGAAGCTTCTGACCACCGATAACGGCCAGAAGATCCGGCTAACGGAAAAGGAAGCGGCGATCATCCGCTATCTCTACCGCGCCGAACAGAAGGTCGTCACCCGCGACGTGCTGCTCGAAGAGGTCTGGGGCTATAATTCCGGCGTGACGACGCATACGCTGGAAACCCACGTCTACCGCCTGCGCCAGAAGATCGAGCGCGATCCCTCCAATGCCGAAATCCTCGTTACGGAAAACGGCGGCTACAAAATCATACCCTAGAGCATTTCCGTTTTTCTCCGAATCACGGAAATGCTTTATCTCTTTGTTTTCACGCAATTCCCGGCAAAAGCGTTTCACGCTTTGCCTGGCAAAACCGCTAGGCACTTTTGCTGGAATTGCTCTAAGGCGAAAAGCCCGCATGGCGCTGACCGACGACATCCACATGCTCGCGCAGCTTCCTCTGTTCAAGGACATGAACGAGGATCAACTGCGGTTGATTGCCTTCGGCGCCGACCGGCGCATGATCGCTGCCGGCCAGATGCTGTTTCGCCAGGGCTCACCCGCCGAGAGCGCCTATGTCATCCTCAGCGGCAGCCTGGAGCTGAGCGCGACGAGCAGCGACGGCATGCAGAGGACAGAGGGGATCGCCGGTCCCGGAACCCTGGTTTCCGAGCTGGCGCTGGTGACGCTGGTGGAGCGCAAGTTCACCGCGGTAGCGCGCGAGGACACCAGCATCATCCGCATCACCCGCGCCCTCTTCCACCGGCTGATCGAAGAATATCCAGACGCAGCCCGACTGATCGAGAACCGGATCCGCGACAATCTCGCGGAGCTTGCGGCAAAGGCCGCAAGCCAGTTCTACCGTTTCAGCTGATCTTGATAGAGGCCGCGCGTCCGAGAGGATGCGCTAGAAATCGAAATGCGCCGTCACCGGCACGTGGTCGGAAGGACGATCCCAGCCGCGCGCCTCCTTCAGGATCTCGATTCGCTTCAGGTGCGGCCCGAGATCCGATGACGACCAGATATGGTCGAGACGGCGGCCGCGATCGGCGGCCTCCCAGTCCTTGGCGCGGTAGCTCCACCAGGTGTAGAGCTTCTCGTTTTCGGGCACATGCTGACGCATCAGATCGAGCCAGGCGCCGCGCTTCATCACCTCGAGCAGCCCCTCGGTTTCGACAGGCGTATGGCTGACGATCTTCAGAAGCTGCTTGTGCGACCAGACATCATGCTCCAGCGGCGCGATGTTGAGGTCGCCGACGAGGATGGCTGAGGTGTTGGCCTCGCCGTTGGCTTTCAGCAGCTTCATCTCCTCGATGAAATCGAGCTTGTGGCCGAATTTCGGATTGATCGTGCGATCCGGTTCGTCGCCGCCGGCCGGGACGTAGAAATTATGCAGCCGGACGCGACGATTGCCGTGCTCGAAGATCGCCGAGATGTGGCGCGCATCGCCGACGCCGCAATAATCCTGCCGGTGATCCTCGGTCAGCGGAATGCGCGAGGCGATCGCCACGCCGTGATAGCCCTTCTGGCCATGGATGATGATGTGATTGTAGCCCATCGCCCGCAGCGGTGCCGCCGGAAACAGCTCGTTCGTCACCTTGGTTTCCTGCAGGCAGAGGATATCGGGCCTGTGCTTGAGAACGAGCTGCTCGACAATCGGCATGCGCAGCCGCACCGAGTTGATGTTCCAGGTGGTGATCGAAAAGCCCATGCCCCATACCCTCTCGCGTCCAATGCCAGCGTGCCGGCCGAGCTGCAGTGGCTCGACGCGACGCGCTTTCATGAAAGGGCTTTAAAACAAAGGCGGACGCGAGGGAACCGGCCGCGTGTGAAAGCGGCCGGCGATCAACCGAAAAGGTTTCAATCGCGCGACTGAGGCGTGCCCGGAATGGTCTCATAGGGCACGCGGAAGACGCGATCGTCGAACTGCACGCCGGTTTTGACGTTGAAGATCATCACCGAGGTGTCCTTGCCCTGATTGTCGGTGATCGTCCACTGACGCAGGTCGTAGGTCTTCGGGTCGAACATCATGGTGATGGTCGAGTTTCCGAACACCGTATTGTTGCCGAGCGCGATCGTCGTCAGATCAGACTCTTCCTTCACGCCCTTCACCATGCCGGCCGACAGGTCGATATGCTGCGCCAGGAGCAGGCTGAGCGGGGTCTTGGAGAGCGGATAGAGATCCCAGGTCTTGAGCTTCGTATTGCCGATCGCGACATTCTTGCCGTCGGCGATCACCCGCATCGGCGACGGATCGTCATAGTTGAAACGCAGCTTGCCGGGACGCTGGATGAAGAACTTGCCGCCGGTCTGTTCGCCGCGCGGGCCGAACTGCACGAATTCACCCTGCATCGTCGTGACGCCGGAGAAATGATCGGCGATCGCCTGCGCCGTGCCGGAGGCGGGAGCTGCCGCCTGCGCGTAAGCGCCGAGGGGAATGGCGCTCGCCATCGCAGCAACGGCGAAGGCGCCGAGAAGGTCGCGGCGCGTTACCGTCAGGCCGGAGAGGAAGGTATCGGAGTGACTCATCTAAATCTCCTTTATGCCATCTGCATGCTGCCGAAAGGCGGCGTCTTCAAGGCGTTGCGATCGGCCTGCGAGAGGTAACGGCTTCGATGCTATCAGGTTTCCGCAAAAGCGGCTGCATCGGAAATATATGCCTGTTCTGTCAGCGGTCGAGGATGTCGCCTTCGGTGGGAACGAGAATCTCGCGCTTGCCCGCGTGGTTGGCCGGCCCGATGATGCCCTCCTTCTCCATGCGCTCGACGAGCGAGGCGGCGCGGTTGTAGCCGATGCCGAGTCGGCGCTGGACATAGGAGGTCGACGCCTTGCCGTCGCGCAGCACGATGGCGACCGCCTGGTCGTAGGGATCTTCCGATTCGGAAAGATTGGACGTGCCGGCCGGACCACCGCCACCGCCGCCATAGTCGCCGTCCTCGTCGTCATCGGCGGTGATCGCGTCGAGATATTGCGGCGAGCCCTGGGTCTTCAGATAGGAGACGATCTCTTCCACCTCGACATCCGAAACGAACGGGCCGTGCACGCGCTGGATACGCCCGCCGCCCGCCATGTAGAGCATGTCGCCCATGCCGAGCAGCTGTTCGGCGCCCTGTTCGCCAAGGATGGTGCGGCTGTCGATCTTCGACGTCACCTGGAAGGAGATGCGGGTCGGGAAGTTTGCCTTGATCGTGCCGGTGATGACGTCGACGGACGGACGCTGTGTCGCCATGATCACGTGAATGCCGGCCGCGCGCGCCATCTGCGCCAGACGCTGGACCGCGCCTTCGATATCCTTGCCGGCGACCATCATCAGGTCGGCCATCTCGTCGATGATCACAACGATATAGGGCATCGGCCTGAGATCGAATTCTTCGGTCTCGTACATCGCCTCACCGGTATGGCGGTCGAAGCCGGTCTGCACCGTACGCGATATCGCCTCGCCCTTCGACAGCGCCTGCTCGACGCGGGTGTTGAAGCCATCGATGTTGCGCACGCCGATCTTCGACATCTTCTTGTAGCGCTCTTCCATCTCGCGAACGGTCCATTTGAGCGCGACGACGGCCTTTTTCGGATCGGTGACGACAGGCGAAAGCAAATGCGGGATGCCGTCATAGACGGAGAGTTCGAGCATCTTCGGGTCGATCATGATCAGCCGGCACTGCTCCGGCGTCATGCGGTAGAGCAGCGACAGGATCATCGTATTGATGGCGACCGACTTGCCGGAGCCGGTGGTGCCGGCCACCAGCAGGTGTGGCATCTTGGCGAGATCGGCGATGACGGCTTCGCCGCCGATCGTCTTGCCGAGCGCCATGGCGAGCTTCGCCTTGCTGCCTTCGAAATCCCTGGAGGCGATGAGTTCACGCAGATAGACGGTCTCGCGCGTCTGGTTCGGCAATTCGATGCCGATCGCGTTGCGGCCGGGCACGACGGCAACACGGGCGGCAATGGCGCTCATCGAGCGGGCGATATCGTCGGCAAGGCCGATGACGCGCGACGACTTGATGCCGGGCGCCGGCTCCAGTTCGTAGAGCGTGACGACGGGGCCTGGACGGACGTGGATGATCTCGCCCTTGACGCCGAAATCTTCCAGCACGCCTTCGAGCATGCGGGCATTTTGTTCCAGCGCATCGGCCGAAAGCGTGGAGTCGCGCACGACATTCTTCGGCTCGGCGAGCAGATGCATCGACGGAAGCTGGAAACCCTCGGGACGGATGAACGAGCCCTGCGCTTCCCGTTCGATGCGGGCGCTGGGCTTTGGACGTGCGACCACCGGGACGACGCGCGGTTCCGGCTTGCCGGCCGCCTTTGCCGGCGCGCGGATCATCCAGTCGTCGTCATCGTCGTCGGGCAGGATATCGGCCGGGCGCGGCG
Source organism: Rhizobium sp. P1_E1 (assembly GCF_056406015.1). Lineage (NCBI taxonomy): Bacteria > Pseudomonadati > Pseudomonadota > Alphaproteobacteria > Hyphomicrobiales > Rhizobiaceae > Rhizobium > Rhizobium sp. P1_E1. The sequence goes on from NZ_JBFUAY010000011.1 coordinate 35,640, forward strand.
GCATGTCGCTATCAAAGGGCAGGTCGTCGTCATTGTCGTCGTCGTCATCGATCGACAGCGACGGCGCGGAAACGATGCGCCGCGGCGAAGCCGTCCTTGACCCCATCGACGGTTCCATCGACGGCTCCATGCGCTCGCCGCGGACGGTCGGCGCCTTGGCGCGAACGGGTTCGTTCAGCGTCCCGAACTCGTCATCGTTGAAATCATAAGGTGATTCGTAATCGCCCTGACGGCGCTTGCGCGGTCCCATGCCGAAGAGCCGGCGCAGCCGGCCCTGGCTCATGTACCAGGCATGCGTCACGGCCCCGCTGAAAGCGACCCAGCGGGACTCATCCTCCTCCTCGTCCTCGTCTCCGACGACGCGAGCCTTGCTACGCGTATCGACGTAATCTTCCTCGATCTCCTCGTCGGCGTCGCTGCGACCGACGAGGCCGGAGGCAAAGAGCATCATCCAGGCGGTCGGCGCGGCAAAGATGCAGCCGACGATCATGGCGAAGGTGCCTGTCGGATAAGCGCCGACAAAGAGTGCCGGAAAACGCAGGATCATGTCGCCGACGACGCCGCCGATGCCGTTCGGAATCGGCCAGGTGAGTGGCGGCGGAAAACAGCCGATGACGGCGGAAGAGAGTACCGAACCGGCAAACCAGGCGCCGATGCGGGCAGGAATACGGCTGAAGCGGCGGCCCGAGATCAGCGTCAGCGCCCAGGCGACGATCGGCAGCATCGAAACAACGCTGGCAAGGCCGAGGAATTGCATGACGATATCGGCAAAGGCGGCACCGCTGTAACCGAGAATATTGGTCGGCAGATTGGCGGTCGCATAGGAATAGCTCGGATCCGCAACATTCCAAGTCGCCAGTGCCGCGACGCAGAACGCCAGCAGCAGAAAGATCGCAAAGCCGATGAGCGCCTGGATCTGCCGCAGCATGAATGCCGAGAAGGAGAACCGATCCGGACGGCCATCCATTGCCGGCGACGTGCTTCTTGCCATGTGTCTAACCCGTCCAATGCCTGAGGACACGCGAATCGCTAAAGCTTCGCCGTGCCAAAATGCGTCCGCTCTACCTAATCAGAGCCGGGTTAAAGCGATGTTAACCATGCATGCTAGGACGTGCATTCCGAACCGGGAAATGAAAAAAGCCCGAACCTTGGAAGGTCCGGGCCAAATGCGGTCTATGGTTAGATAGGCCGCGACGGGCCGTGCAGCGGCGCCCTTCTGCCGGGCGCCGCAAACCCTGTGATCAGGAAGAGTGATAGGCGGCTTCGCCGTGGGTCGAAAGGTCGAGACCTTCGCGTTCGGCTTCGACGGTCACACGCAGGCCGATGACGACGTCGACGATCTTGTAAAGGATCGCCGAGCCGATGCCCGACCACAGCAGCGTCGTCAGCACGCCCTTGGCCTGAGCCAAGACCTGCGTTGCCGTGCCGGCATAGGAGGCTGCGAAATCGGCTGTGGAATAATCGACGATGCCTGCGCCGCCGAGCGCCGGGTTGACGAGGATACCGGTGCCGAGAGCGCCGATGATGCCGCCGACGCAATGGACGCCGAAGACATCGAGGCTGTCGTCGTAGTTGAACTTGTTCTTCACGACGTCGACGAAGAAGTAGCAAACCGGCGAGACGATGAGGCCGAGAACGATCGAGCCCATCGGACCGGCAAAGCCTGCCGCCGGGGTGATGGCAACGAGACCGGCGACGGCGCCAGAAGCACCACCCAGCATGGAAGCCTTGCCGCGGGTGAGGGTTTCGACGATGCACCAGGACACAGCGGCGGCAGCCGTTGCGACGAAGGTGTTGATAAAGGCAAGCGAGGCATAGGCATTGGCTTCGAGGTTGGAGCCGGCGTTGAAGCCGAACCAGCCGACCCAGAGCAGCGAGGCGCCGACCATGGTCAGCGTCATCGAGTGCGGAGCCATGATTTCCTTCTTATAGCCCGTGCGCTTGCCGAGCATGATGGCGCCGACGAGGCCCGCAATACCGGCATTGATGTGAACGACCGTGCCGCCGGCGAAGTCGATTGCGCCATAGGAGAAGATCAGGCCGGCCGGCGAAGTGTAGGAGCTCGGACCGCCCCAGAACCAGACCATGTGTGCCATCGGGAAGTAGATGAAGGTAACCCAGAGCACGACGAAGAGCATGACGGCCGAGAACTTGACGCGTTCGGCGAATGCGCCGACGATCAGGCCGGGCGTGATGCAGGCGAAGGTCATCTGGAACACGATGAAGGTGTATTCCGGAATGGCGACGCCCTTCGAGAAGGTCTCGGCGAGCGACGACGTGTTAACGCCGGCCAGGAACGCCTTGGAGAAGCCGCCGACGAAGCTGTTCAGCGAGCCGCCGTCGGTGAAGGCGAGCGAATAGCCATAGGTCACCCAGATCAGCGCCACGACGGCCGTGATCATGAAGACCTGCATCAGCACCGAGAGCATGTTCTTGGCGCGGACGAGACCGCCGTAGAAAAGCGCAAGGCCGGGGATGGTCATCAGAAGGACGAGCGCCGACGAGACGAGCATCCAGGTATTGTCACCCTTGTCCATGGTGAAAGCAGGAGCAGCAGCAGCGGTGGCGGCAGCTGGCGCAGCCTCCTGCGCGAAAGCGACGGCCGGCGCCAGAAGGGCGGCCGAAGCTGCGCAAAGCCGCGCAAAGGTGGAAGAAAACTTCGAAATTGACATTGGATAAAGCTCCTTGATCTGCCGTTCTTACAGCGCTTCTGAGTCGGTTTCGCCCGTACGGATGCGCACGGCATGGTCGATCGAATAGACGAAGATCTTGCCGTCACCGATCTGGCCGGTCTTGGCCGATGCCGCGATGGCCTCGACCGCCCTGTCGACGAGTTCCGATGCAACCGCGATTTCGATCTTGAGCTTCGGCAGGAAGCTGACTGCATATTCGGTGCCGCGATAGATTTCGGTGTGCCCCTTCTGGCGCCCGTAGCCCTTCACCTCGGTTACGGTCAGCCCCTGAATACCGATCGCCGTAAGGGCTTCGCGGACCTCATCGAGCTTGAACGGCTTGATAATGGCCATCACAATTTTCATCTGGTTTCCCATCCTTCGTTATCCTCGGCGCGGAGCCGACTCTCCTTGCCGCTGACGTTCCTGAACAGCGACCGGCGATACACATTCAAGGGGCGTGCCAGATTCGAGGCAGATCGTAAGTTATTGAAAAGTAAAGGTTATAATAAAGAGTGCCAATAAACAGGCAAATGATCGGCCAATAAGCGCACAAATAACGCGCAAATTTACAAAGTTGCACAATTTTTATTCATTTGCCTTTTTCCGAATCAGGCCTTCCTGCGCGACCGATGCGATTAGGCGGCCCGATCGCGTAAACAGGCTACCCCGGGTTAATCCTCTGGCACCTGAAGCCGACGGACTGTCCTGCGTATAAAGCAACCAGTCGTCGAGCTTGCAGGGTCGGTGGAACCACATGGAGTGATCGAGGCTCGCCACCTGCAGGCTCTGGTCGAAGATGGACGTTCCGTGCGCATAGAGCGACGTATCGAGCAGCGTCATGTCCGAAAGATAGGCAAGCACCGCCGCCTGATAGAGCCGGTCGTCGGGAACCGGGCCGGTGGCGCGCACCCAGACGTCCTGTTTGGGATCGAGCTTCCTGTCGGAAAAATAGTGGGTCAGCGAGACGGGACGGATCTCGATCGGCCGCTCACGCTGCCAGTATTTTCGGATCGCCTCCGGCGCATGCGCGAGATACTGCTCCTTGATCTGCTGCTCGCCGAGCAGCGCCTCCGGCATCTCGACCTCGGGCATCGCAGTCTGGTGTTCTAAGCCCGGCTCCTCCACCTGGAAGGAGGCCGACAGCGCGAAGATTGCCTTGCCGTGCTGGATGGCGACGACACGCCGCGTATTGAAGCTCGATCCGTCGCGAATGCGCTCCGCCTGATAGATGATCGGCACCGAGGGATCGCCGGGACGCATGAAATAAGCATGCAGCGAATGGACGAAACGTTCGCCCTCGATGGTGCGCTGCGCCGCCATCAGCGCCTGGCCGATCACCTGGCCGCCGAAGACCCGCTGCCAGCCGACCTTGGGACTGCGGCCGCGGAAGATATCGACCTCGATCGGCTCGAGGTCGAGCGTCGAAAGCAGCGTCTCCATCGCCGAAGGCCCGGTCGTCTCGCCTGTCATTTCTATGTCTCCCAGCGGTAGGAAGTGAAGTTGCGATGATCTATATAGATCACATCTGAGGCATAAGGTACGGGAGCGGCGCGATGCTGGACATGCTGGTTGTGGGCGGGGGTTATGTCGGCCTTTCCGCCGCTGTCGCGGTCAAACAGGCGGCACCCCATCTGAATGTCGCCGTCGTCGAGGCCGCCCCCGAACATGTCTGGAAAAACGATACGCGCGCTTCCGCCATCATCGCGGCGGCGGCGAAGATGCTCGAGGTCTTCGGCATCTGGAACGAGATCGAACCGGAAGCCCAGCCGATCACCAAAATGATCGTCACCGACTCCAAGACCTCCGATCCGGTGCGTCCGGTTTTTCTGACCTTCGACGGCGAAGTGACTGAAGGCCGGCCCTTCGCCCACATGATCCCGAATGTTGCCATGGTCGCAGCACTGCGCGGCGCCTGCGAACGGCTCGGCATCGACATCCGCCACGGGCTCGGCGCCACGGAGCTGAAGACCCACGACACCCATGTCACCGTCACGCTTTCGGACGGCAGCGCGCTGGAAACGCGGCTGCTGGTTGCCTGCGACGGCGTGCGCTCGAAACTGCGCGATCTGGCCGGTATCAGGGCCGTCACCTGGGACTACGGCCAGTCCGGCATCGTTGCAACAGTCGAACACGAGCGGCCGCATGACGGATGCGCCGAGGAACATTTCCTGCCGGCCGGCCCCTTCGCCATCCTGCCGCTCAAGAACAACCGCTCCTCGCTCGTCTGGACGGAGCGGACGCCGGATGCCAACCGGCTGGTTGCCGCCGACGACTTGATCTTCGAGGAAGAGCTCGAACGCCGCTTCGGCCACAAGCTTGGGAGCCTGAAAGTCATCGGCGACAAGCGCGCCTTCCCGCTTGGCCTGACGCTGGCGCGCTCCTTCGTCGCGCCGCGTTTCGCGCTGGCCGGCGACGCCGCCCACGGCATTCACCCGATTTCCGGTCAGGGTCTCAATCTCGGCTTCAAGGATGTGGCGGCACTTGCCGAAACCATCGTGGACGCGGATCGCCTCGGCCTCGATATCGGCTCGATCAATATCCTCGAGCGCTACCAGACCTGGCGGCGCTTCGACACTTTCCGCATGGGGGTGACGACCGACGTGCTGAACCGGCTCTTCTCCAACGATGCGACGCCGGTCCGCATCGCCCGCGACGTCGGCCTCGGCATCGTCGACCGGCTGCCGCGCCTCAAATCCTTCTTCATCGGCCAGGCGGCCGGAACGACGGCAAAGGACAATCCGCGCCTGCTTGCCGGAGAGACGATTTAATCTTTGTTTTTACGCAATTCCCTGGAATTGCTTTAGTCGTCGAGGCGGCGGGCCTCGGACACCAGCATGATCGGAATGCCGTCGCGGATCGGATAGGCAAGTCGTGCCTTTTCCGAGACAAGCTCATTCTGCTCGCGATCATAGGAAAGCCGGCCCTTGGAGAGCGGGCAGACCAGGAGATCGAGCAGCTTTGGATCGACGCGGCTGAGTTTTTCATCCATGGCTGAAGTCTACTGCAGAACCGTGTCGGAGTCACCGAAGACGCGCGCCAGCACGATTTCGGTAATGGCGATCAGCGTCTCGGCCCGCGTCTTCAGGTCCGGCGCCTCCAGCAGCGCTTGCTTTTCTGCCGGCCCGAAGGGCGACATCATCGCCAGCGAATTGACGAGCGTCAGATTGCTCGCCCGTTCGACGCTCTCCCAGTCGGCCTCGAGCTTGTTGGCATCGAGATAGGCCTTGAAGGCGGTCAGAAGTGCCGCCCGGTCGACCGCCTCCTCCTCGTTCGCGGCCGAGAGGTCGGCGATGAACGGGGCGATACGGAAGATGCGGAAGGGATCGTTGGTCGTTTTCTCCTCCAGCAGCCGGAAGCGGCAGACGCCGGTCAGCGATACGATATAGCGCCCGTCGCCGGTCTCCGCGAAGGAGGTGATCCGACCGAGGCAGCCGACAGCGGCAAGGTTGGGCTCGCCGCCCTTGTCCTCATGTTCGCCAAGCGCCGGCTGCACCATGCCGATCAGCCGGTTTCCGGTCAGTGCTGCATCCAGCATCGCCAGGTAGCGCGGCTCGAAAATGTTGAGGGGAAGCTGCCCGGCCGGCAGCAGGAGGGCGCCGGTCAGGGGGAAGACAGCGATCGCATCAGGCAGATCGCCCGGCTTCAGGTATCTGGCATTCCCGACTTGCATGAAACCGTCCCGCATTCTTGTAACGGGCATGCCCGTTCTGACGAGAATGTGGTGCCCTCGTCCGAAAACGCAAGGGCAGATGCTCGAAACTTAACTCATACCCTGAAAATCAGGATCGATGTTCGAGCAGGATTATACGTGGATTGAATGCGATAGCGCGCGGTTGGCGCGTCCTGTTGGACGCGCGGAGCCGGGAGCAATTCCGGGAAAAGTGCGAAGCGGTTTTCCCGGAATTGCGTGAAAACAAAAGGCTAGAGCGGTGCTGCGCTTCCAGGAAAGCTGGATCGCTTTACGAGAACAGCATGGCTGAAAGCTTGCGGCGCGCTGCAACCGTCGCCGGATCCTTGAAGCCCCAGACTTCAAAGAATTGAAGCAATTGGCGGCGGGCGCCATCATCGTCGAAGGCACGGTCCTTGCGCATGATCAGAAGCAGATGGTCGGCCGCTTCGTCGCGCCGGCCTTCGACATTGCGAATCTTGGCGAGCTTCAGACGCGACTCGTGGTCATCGGGATTGGCAGCCAGCTCGCGCTCAAGCGCAACGGGATCGCCGAGCTTGCGGGCCTCTTCGATCTGCTCGAGCTTCATCAGCACGGCCTGGATGCCGGCGTCTTTCGCCAGCTCTTCCGGCAATTCCGTCAGGATTTCGCGCGCCCGCTGATGCTGGTTTGCGGCGATCATGCATTCGGCCATTCCGGCAAGCGCCTTGGCATTCTCGGGGTCGGCCTGCATGACAGCGCCATAGAGCTGAGCAGCCTCGTTGATATTGCCGGCAGCAAACAGTTCCGCCGCTTCCGCAAGTACGGCTTCGATTTCCGCCGCCTCGTCGGCGCCGGCCGGACCGGCGATCCGGTCGATGAACTGCTGGATCTGACTTTCCGGCACCGCGCCCATGAAACCGTCGGCGGGGCGACCGTTGACGAAGGCGATGACGGYGGGGATCGACTGGATGCCGAGCTGGCCGGCGATCGAGGGATGATCGTCGATGTTCATCTTGACCAGCCGGACGCGGCCCTTGGCTTCGTTGACCACTTTCTCCAAGACCGGCGTCAGCTGTTTGCACGGACCGCACCAGGGCGCCCAGAAATCGACCAGCACCGGCTGCTTGCGCGATTCCTCGATCACATCCTTGCCGAAATTCGCGGTCGTCGTATCCGTGATGTAGCTGCCGGCCGCAGCCGCGGGTTCCGGTGCCCCGCCGAAGCTTGTCGTCGCCGTCATCTGATTTCCGAAGGAACCGCTATAGGGGTTGTCGCTGCCGCTCATAGGTATCTCCCGCCGCGCCGATCCTTCCGGCGTCTTTGCTAAAGCATCTCGCGCAAAACTGTGGTGCGGTTTTGCGATAAAGACATGCGCAAAACCAAAGACTAAAGCGCGGCAAGCGAATCTAAAAGATCGCCACGCGCTTTAGCGCTAAAATCGTATGTCAGGACGTCACTTTCAAGACAAGTGGCTTATGTCCCGTCGCTTCCATGAAACGGACGAGGTCACTGCTCGCAATCGAGGTCGTCGCATCATTGGATAGCGGATGGCAGTTGACGATCTCCTCGCGCATCAGCTCGGCATCGAGCACGAAGGTGACATTCTCCGCAGTATCGTTGATCGCGCCGAACGCCGTGACCGAACCCGGAGCCACGCCGAGATACTCCATCAGCTTCTCCGGTCTGCCGAAAGAGACCCGGCCGGACCCGCCGATGGCATTATGCACCTGCTTGAGGTCGACGGCAGCATTTTCCTCCACCGTCAGCAGAAAATACTTGTCCTTCTTGTCCTTGACGAAGAGATTCTTGGTGTGCCCGCCGGGGATCTCGTCGCGCAGGGCCACCGATTCGGCGACAGTGAAGACCGGCGCATGGTCCACGGTGTTATGGGCGATGCCGAGCCCGTCGAGAAAGGCAAACAATTCTTCTCTGGTCTTGGGGGCATTTTCGGACATGGGGCAATCCATTGGACGGGAAGGGAAAAAAGCGAGGCGTCTTGATTAAGTCCGTCCACATCGTTTGGCAATCTTTGCGACCGACGCTTTGCCCCGCATTTGCGGCCTTTCCGCCCGAGCTCTGCGAACACCAGAATTTTTCTTCGCCTCACCGTCATTTCCCTGTTGCATTTGAAAACCCGTTAGGCCATATAGCGCCGGTCGCCGCGAGGCGGCGCCCACGGTCCAATAACTACCCCGGACCGATGCGGATTGAGCGGGTGTAGCTCAGGGGTAGAGCACAACCTTGCCAAGGTTGGGGTCGAGGGTTCGAATCCCTTCGCCCGCTCCAGTTTCCAAATTGCCCATACCGAAGACACAGGTAACAGATTGTTCCTCAGACACGGGTGACAACCTCGTGCCGAACGAATTGTCGGTGGTTTGCAAAGTCCTCTGCTCCAGGTCGATATATCCCAGATCATAGTCCACCGACAGCTTCGACAGGTTGTAGAGCCCGTTGGGGCTGGCAAAGGGCAGGCCGTTTAAGCCAGGGTCATACCGCCATCGACGTGAAGCTCGATCCCGTTGACAAAGCTTCCCGCGTCGGAGGCGAGGAAGAGTGCGGCGCGCGCCAACTCTTCCGGTCGGCCGAGACGGCCGGCAGGGATCAGGGAAGCCATGTAATCTTCGAATGCCGGTCGCTCGGCCTCCGATACGCCCAGCTTGGCGAGGATTTCCGTCTCGACCGGTCCCGGGCTCAGGATGTTGACGCGGATCCGCCGCGGCTTGAATTCGATCGCCCAGTTTTTCGCAAAGGCAGCGGTTGCTGCCTTTGAACCGGCATAGACAGTATGGTCCGGGAGGACCTTCGTGGCCGCGAGCGAGCTCGTAACGATGATGTTTCCGCCGTCGCGGATCAGAGGGGCGATCGTCTGCACGCCGAAGAACACGCCGCGCGTATTGATTGCGAAGTGCCGGTCATAGTCTGCCGGAGTCACCTCGGCGGAGGGGGTGAGGTTGATGATCCCGGCATTGGCCATGTAGATGTCGAGCCCGCCGAAGCGGCTCTTCACGGTGTCCGCCAGCCTGCGATGATCTTCCAGGTCGGCGGCATCACCCACGAAGCCGATGGCCGACGGACCGATTTCTTGCACGGCGCGGTCGACAGCATCCTCCCGGCGCCCGGAAATGATGACCTGCGCTCCTTCTTCCGCGAACAGCCGAGCGGTCGCCTTGCCGATGCCGCTATTGCCGCCGGTGATGACGGCGACCTTGTCTTTGAGGTGTTGCATTGCTTATCTCCTTTCAACGAGAAATGAGATAAACGCTGCCATCCTTCGTCATTAGATCATGGGCGGGCACATGATCTGTGCCGCGGAGGTGCAAATGCCGAATCTGCTCAACGAGATGCCCGGATTGATGGCTTTTGTGCGGACGGTAGAGGCCGGATCGTTCAGCGCCGCGGCCCGCGATCTGGCGACGACACCGTCAGCGGTGTCGAAGAGCGTGGCGCGGCTGGAAAAGAAGATTGGCGCCCGGCTGTTCCTGCGCTCCACGCGCGCCCTGATGCTTACCCAGGACGGGCAACTTTTCTTCGACCGCGTTGCGCCGCTGTTGCGGGACCTGGATGCAAGTGAAGAGGCGATCAGGTCCGACGTTGCGCCCTCGGGTCGCTTGCGCATCAGCATGCCTAGCGAAATGGCCCCTCTACTGCTGCCGCGCATATTCGAAAGCTTTGCAGCCGACTATCCGAACCTGCATCTCGAAGTCGGACTTACGGATCGGTTCGTCGACCTGATCAGGGAGGACTACGACGTTGTGCTGCGCGTTGGAAATCCCGCGCCGGGGGACCTCATGGTTCGTCACCTGGCCGACCTGCCGATGACGATCGTCGGGTCTCCGACCTTTCTGAAGACCTGGGGCAATCCTGCAACTGCCGAAGCGCTGGCGGCTTTGCCCTTTGCCCGCTATGCACTGGGTGGTGTCACGCAGCCTCTGCGCCTGCCGGACGGGACGAGCTTCATTCCCTTCGGGCGCGTCGATTGCGACTCAGGGGCCGCACTCATTCAGGCTGCGCTCAGTGGGCTGGGGGCGGCCTATCTTCTGCGATGTCTGGTCGCGAAAGACCTGGCAGACGGCACGCTTGTTACACTCGCGGCGGGGTTTGCGTTCCCTAGCGCTCCCTTTAATGCACTGCACGCCTTTGGTCGCACCGTGCCGTTGCGCGTAAAACTGGTCTGCGATTTCATCGCCCGCGAGGCAAAAGCCCTCGAAGCCATCTGAGCTTGACCGTGACTTCGCTGATGCCGAGGTCGAAAGCGATCTGTTTGTTGAGGCGCCCGCGCGTCACCACCTCGCGTAGGATCTCGCGCTCGCGATGCGTCAGCATCCCTAAACGTTCAAGATTGCGTTTGACGACGATAGCTTCCGTGCGCCGGGGCCATCCAACGCGATACCGGCTATCACCGCATCGAGCAGCGTCTGGTCTGACACCGGCTTGGTGAGGAAATCCACAGCGCCCACCTTCATCGTTTTGGCACCGTTCCGCCCGCTTGGGAAAGCGCGCCGAGCTTCAATCAACGGCCCCGAGATGTTGATGGCGAGGCCTGTTGGAAAGGCCGCAGCACCAGCTTGCCAGACGAGTGACGTCTCGTTGCTATCTCAGATGGGGCGATGGTGTTCCAACTCGATATCGGATGCCGACCCTAAGGTCGAAGCAGTCGAGAACCACGTAAACGACGATCCCGAAGGCCAGGATGTCTTTGAGGATCATTGCCGGACGTTTCTCTCGCGGCTGCATCCAACAAACCGGCGAAACCCCGGGCGACTGCCGCATGCGCATGCGTCAACAGCAATTGCTCTGCAGCGGCAGCAATCGTTCTGGCGCAGCCGCAGATCGGTTTCGCTAGATCATTAGAGGACACGCCAGCAGTGAGTGTGTCACCGACCGCTAGAGACTTCACCCGCATTGACCGCGCTTCCCGTCCAGGAAGCGTAAGCCACCCAGGATTAGCACCAGGATAGAACACAGGAGTTTTCAAAGATGAACCAGATGATCAATGACACTCAGAAGTCAGGCATGAAACTGGACAACAGCTCACATCCCAGCAGACCGGCGCCCGAAGAGCTGGTTCCGTCGCGCTATGCGGTACGGATCGGCGAGATTGACGTGCTGGTGATCAGCGATGGGGTGCTACCGCTCCCAACCGCGATGTTGGGACACAACGCCGAGCCGGCCGCCCGGGCCGCCTGGCTGGGCGACATGTTCCTGCCGCCGGACGCCTTCGACTGGGCACTGAACGTGGTCGTGGTGCGCAGCGGCGGGCAGACCATACTCATCGACGCCGGGTTAGGATTAGACCCGGACTTGAACTTGCCGCGGGCCGGGCAGTTGATGAAGCGCCTGGAGGCCGCCGGCATCGATCTTGGATCCGTGACCGACGTGGTGCTGACACACATGCACATGGACCACGTTGGCGGGCTGCTCGTCGACGGGGTGAAGGAACAGCTGCGTCCGGACCTGCGGATCCACGTGGCGGCGGCCGAGGTCAAATTTTGGGAGTCGCCCGATTTCTCCCACGTCTCGATGCCGGCGGGCTTCCCCGACGCGCTTCGGGCGGCCGCCAAGCGGTTCGCCAAAGAGTATCGCAGCCATCTCAGGCTGTTCGAGGATGAGCATGAAGTAGCGCCGGGCGTGGTCGTCTCTCGTACCGGCGGGCACACCCCTGGGCACAGCGTGGTCCGCGTGGCCTCAGGCAACGACCGTCTGATGTTTGCCGGCGACGCCGTGTTCGCGGTCGGGTTCGACCACCCCGACTGGTACAACGGCTTCGAACATGACCCCGAGGAGGCTGCCCGCGTTCGGGTCCGGCTTTTGCGGGAGCTTGCAGCGACCGGCGAACTGTTGGTGGCAACGCATATGCCGTTTCCTTCCGTTGGCCATGTCGCGGTCGACGGCGACGCCTTTCGTTGGGTCCCGGTCTTTTGGGACTACTGACCGCTTGTTGAATTAAGGCCGAACCAAAGCGTGCATCCTTGAAGGCCGTGCCCAGCCCGGCCTTCAAGCCCGCGCTTCAACCAGCCTTCACCTATCCACCTATTGAACCACGCGCACCGCATGGGCGCGCAGCAAATGGAGCGTCTTATGAAAATCGTGATTATCGGCGGAACCGGCCTGATCGGTTCCAAGACCGCAGAGCGCCTGCGCAAGAAAGAGCATGAGGTCATTGCCGCTGCCCCGAAAACCGGCGTTAACACCCTTACCGGGGAGGGCTTGGCGGAAGCACTGAAGAATACCGACGTGGTGATCGACCTCGCGAACTCGCCATCCTTCGAGGATAAGGCCGTGCTTGAATTCTTTCAGACGGCGGGCAAGAACCTGATGGCAGCGGAAATCGCGGCCGGCGTGAAACACCACATCGCGCTTTCCATCGTCGGCACGGATCGGTTGCCGGATAGCGGCTATCTTCGAGCCAAGGTCGCCCAGGAAAAGATCATCCGGGAAGCCGGCATTCCCTACACCATCGTGCGTTCCACACAGTTCATGGAATTTCTCGGCGGTATCGCCCAGGAGGGCACGGTTGGCGACACGGCCCGCTTGTCGACAGGTTCCCTGCAGCCGATCGCGTCCGACGACGYCGCCGATTTCGTGACGGACGCGGCGCTTGCCGCGCCGGCTAACGGCATTATCGAAATCTGCGGCCCCGAGCGCGCGCGTCTCTGCGATTTCGCCGCGCGCTACCTCAAGGCGATCGGAGATTCCCGCACCGTTGTCGCAGATCCGGATGCCCGCTATTTCGGCACCAAACTGGAAGACGGTTCACTCGTCTCCGACAATCATCCTCGCATCGGCCGCATCGGTTTCGACGATTGGTTTGCGACAACGCCCAGAAAATAACGAGTTGCGCATTGGCCGCCTGATAAGCGGCCCATGCGCCCACAGCATTACATTTTGATGGCCATGTCAAACATCAAAAAGATATATAAAAACAATATGTTATATGGAAACAGCGATCGACTCCAAGTCATGAAAGGACGATAAACATGATCAAGTCATTGGCTTTTGCCGTCGCATTGACGGCTCTCCTGTCAGGTTCGGCTCTCGCGCATGATGCACCCGGTGGCGGGGAGGGCGCAAAGGTTACGCTGGTCTATGACCACAAACTGCCGAACGTACCCGGCAAGAGCATGAAGGGCGTTCTCGTCGAATATGCTCCGGGTGGTTTCTCGGAGGGCCATACACATCCAGTGTCCGCCTTCATTTACGCGACCGTTCTCGAAGGCGCGATCCGCAGTCAGGTCAACGATGGCCCCGTCACTGTCTATAGCGCCGGTGAAAGCTTCTCAGAATTTCCGGGCGATCGCCACGGTGTCAGCGAAAACGCCAGCAAGACTAAGCCGGCAAAGCTGCTTGCTGTCTTCGTGGTCGATACCACTGAGCAGGAACTGACCTTCCCGATCAAGAAATAGGCGATCTGGCCGGGCACGATGCCGTGCCCGGCAGTTCATTGGCACAAACCATGATCGGTGAACCTAGCTATGTCTAGTGATGACAACTTCAGCCGGTCGTCCTGATCAACACTCTGGGAATCGCCGGGATCGTCGTGTGGCACACAGGGCGGAAACCGTCCGACAGGTCGCCTGATCGTCCAGATCCTTTTCTTTAACGGCATGAGTCTCGTGCCTTTTATGGCAAGCATCGCGCCGCACCAGCCCGATGGTATCGCACGCCTTCAAAGATTGCTTACGAGCCGAAAGCGCTCGGGAAGAAGTGATCGATGAAAGATGAATTGCGTCAGGAACAAGCCGGAATATGGCAAGCTGCGCTCTTATTCAGAGCGCAGCCTCATCTCGGGATCCGATCACAGTTTGGTCACATGCTCCGGATCAGCTGAGGCCAGCGCAGCGGCGCGCTCGGGCTTCGGCGGATAGATCCAGACGGTGTTGATCTCCTGCTTGGTCGCCTTCGCTTTCTCGCCGACCATCTCCACCTTGCGATCCCATCCTCGCGTAAAGAGGGCTCCGGCATCGCCGAGGTCGAGGCAGGTGACATAGGCTTCCTGATGATATTGCCGTGCTGGCACGCCCAACAGTTCAGCGGCGGCGTTGTTGCCCGCGAAGGCGCCCATGCGTGTGGCGTGCTGGCACGACATCAGTGCGTAGTTGCCGCAGTCGTCGCAAGCGGCGCGCGCCGCATCCCCGGTGGCGAAGACGCCGGGCACGGACGGCACGCGCAGGCAGCCATCGACCAGCAGCCGGTCGAACTTGTCACGCTCGCCGGGAATTTTGGTGGTCAGCGGATTGGCCCGTATGCCTGCCGCCCAGATGACGGTCTTGGTTTCGATATGCTCACCGGTACTCAGCGTAACTCCGGATTTATCCAGCGATGAAACGCCGGCATTGAGCCGCGTTTCCACGCCGAGCTTGTGAAGTGCTTCCTCGATGATCGGGCGCGGACCTTCGCCCATGTCGGGGGCTACCGCGCCGCTGCGGTCGACGATAATGACACGCGGATTGGCCGCCTTGTCGAACAGGGTCCGCAGCCGCGAAGGCATCTCGGTCGCCGCCTCGATGCCTGTGAAACCAGCGCCGGCAACAACGATTGTGTCGCGAGCGGCCGAGGCCGGCATCTTCGCAAGCTCGTGCAGGTGGCGATCAAGGGCAATGGCGTCATCGATGTTATCGACGCTGAAGGCGTAGTCGGCGAGGCCGGGAATATTCGGACGGAACAGCCGGCTGCCGGTGGCGAGCACAAGGCGATGATACTGAAGGGACTTTCGTTCGCCCTTGGCATTGACGACGTCTACGGTACCGGCCTTCGTATCGACCGCTTCAACGCTGCCCTGCACGTAGGCGACATCGACGGCGTCAAATACGTCCTGCAAAGGTGCCGTCAGGCTCTCGGGTTTCGGCTCATAAAGCCGGGGGCGGATGACGAGCGTCGGTTCCGGGGACACCAGCGCGATTTCGAGCTCTTCAGGCGAAACGCCTTCGATATCGCGCAGGCGGGCTGCGGAAAGTGCGGCGTACATACCGGCGAACCCGGCGCCTACAATCACAAGTCTCATGTTATTCACTCCATGGTTTGTAGTTTCAAAGGGTCGCGCGTCACCGTTGCCGCTCCCGATGGGCGGCGAGATGGTCGGTAACGATGGCGCGCGGATTGGTGAAGCGACGTCGCTCAGGCGGTGATGAAGGCCAGCATGTCGGCGTTGACGACATCTGCATGGGTCGTGCACAACCCATGCGGCAGTTTCTCGTAGATTTTCAGCGTGCTGGCCTGCAGGAGCTTCGCCGACAATGGAGCGGCTGCACCGATGGGAACGATCTGGTCGTCATCGCCATGCAACACCAGCGTCGGCACGGTGATGCTCTTCAGGTCCTCGGTGAAATCCGTCTCCGAGAATGCCTTAATGCCTTCGTAATGCGCTTTCGCGCCGCCCATCATGCCCTGACGCCACCAATTCGAGATCACCGCCTGCGACGGCTCGGCACCCGGGCGGTTGTAACCGTAGAAGGGGCCGCTCGGAAAATCGCGATAGAACTGCGAGCGGTTGGCAGCGAGCTGGCTGCGCAATCCGTCGAATGCCTCGATCGGCAGACCGCCGGGATTGGCGCCGGTCTTCAACATCAGTGGCGGCACGGCCGCAATCAGGATCAGTTTGGCAACGCGACCTTTGCCGTACCGCGCGACATACCGCGCGGCTTCACCGCCGCCGGTAGAGTGGCCGACATGGATCGCGTTGCGAAGATCGAGGTAGTCGATCATTGCGGCAACATCGGAGGCGTAGTGATCCATGTCATGACCGTCGCTCACCTGGCTCGATCGGCCGTGACCACGGCGATCATGAGCGATCACGCGAAAGCCTTTGCCGAGGAAGAAGAGCATTTGATTATCCCAATCGTCGGAGCTGAGGGGCCAGCCATGGTGAAAGACGATCGGCTGAGCGGACTTCGGTCCCCAGTCCTTGTAAAAAAGCTGAACACCGTCGCTGGTTGTAATGGAGGTCATTGTGCTGATCCTTTGGAGAATATTTGTTTCGGCGCCCGTCATTGCCGGACGGACAGTTGCTAAAATCGGGTATGCAAGCCGCTACGGGTCGCGTCGTTGCGATTGACCCGTAATCGGTGTCCCAGACCATCCTTTGTCTCCGCAGGATCCATCGGTATGGGCGCAATGGTGGTTTAGCGAAACACGTCTACGGCTGCGCCAGAGGGATTGGCGCCATTGCAGAGCAATTGCGGTTTAGCGGGTGCRCCGCAGTTCATTGCCCGGCGTTTTACCGGTCAGCTTTCGAAATGTGGCGGCCAAGGCTGTTTGTGAGGCGCAGTCAAGTGAGGCTGCGACCAACGCCATGCCAGGGGGATTGCGCGGCAGGGTCGTCGTGTGCTCGAGCCGATGGTGTGAAAGCGAAGAACGGGACAGTCCGGAATCTGAGGCGAGGGCGAAAGGAGATTACGGTCAGCCGTGGCGGCGGCGCCAATCAGTCGGTGTTTCACCGGTCAATTTTCGGAATGCAGCTGCAAATGCTGTTTGCGAGGCATAGCCGAGGGAGGCGGCGACCAACGCGATCGAATTTTGAGGATCGCGCAGCATGTTTATGGCTTGCTCGAGCCGATATTGACGCAGCCAGTTGTGAGGTGAAAGCCCCGTGCTTTCCTTGAAAGCGCGACAGAAATGAAAACGCGACAGCCCGGAATCGGCAGCGAGGGCACCGAGGGAGACGTCCGCGTCGGCGTCCGACCGCAATCGTTCGATGGCCCGGCGCAGCACGCTCGGCGCGAGGCCGCCGAGCGCCGGCTGATAGCTCGGTGCCTTGCCTGTGTGCGCCGCCAGCAGGCGCGTGGCTAGAAGGTCAGTCAACTGCTGCCTGAACAGTGTATCCAGTGCCGTATTGCCTTCCAGGACATCGGCTGCGCTCAGGAGCAATCGGGATGTAATGAGGTCCGGATGCGCCGTTCGCTCCAACAGATCGGTCGGCGTGAACGTATCGGTTTCGTCGGCAATGCGCGTCAGTGTCGTGCGGGGAAGATAGAGCTGAACGACATCAACCGGTTTTGGAATATCCCATCGGGAGCTTGATCCAGCCGGGATGATGATCACAACCCCGCGACGAAACGTTCCGCTCTCGACCGATCGTCCGGACCGCCGTTCCATGCGCTGTATCACGCCGTTGTAAGCCATGATGACGTGGTCGGTCATGGGCTCGACGACATCATGCAAGGGGTCGTGATTCCAGTGGGCGATTGCACCGCCGGAGGGGTCTGCCGCAAGATGGATTGGCGCAGTCCTCAGAACGCGCGACATCTCGTTTGCAGGATTCTGGTCAGCAACCGGCATTTCGTCCCGGCGCGCCTCGATTGTCTCAGCCGGCGAGCTCTCGAGATGATCGCTGGAGCAAGGCACGCTCATGGTTGCCCGCTCGTTGACGAGCGATGCTTATGTGCGGTCCCGTCAACAATCGCGGGATCATTAAGCATCCGCCTATGCTGGCCGACGTTGTCAGTCCTACTACCCATGACATGCCCCAATGTCGCGAGCGATTTCGCCGTTCTTTTGGTTATTCGCGGTGTCTGATGCAGGGTAAATATCAAAAGCTTTCGAGGGGGAAAACCTATTCTCCAGGATAGGTTGCCTTCGCCATTGGACCTCGTTCTCAACCGATTACATGTTTGYATGGCGCCACGATTGATGCCCTTGCGCCGTGYGGCAAGGGACCATATTCGTTCCGAAACTCATGGCAGGAGCTGATTTGACGCCTTGCGCTACGTTTCCGAGGTCATTTTGGCAGGAATCCGTGAGCTGGTACCCATTCTCGAAGAATACGACGGATAGCCTCCGAGTGGGCAGGCGCATCGACTTCCTGTTCGCTGAACCTGTCGAGCGCTTCGCTGAATTCATCGGCCAGCCAGACCCCCACCATAATCTATATAGCACTTCGGAATCCCGAAATTGGTTGCGGTGTTGAAATCATTGGATGTTTGCCCGCAACGACACCGCCCAAAACGCGACGAATTTCGGAATCCCGAAGCGGGGGAATTTCGGGATTCCGAAGTGGGATTTTTTCTTCGTGGCGACGCTGACGCGTTTGTCGACAGCAATCGGCCCGCAGCATCCGACGGAAAAAACCGAGTCGGTCGGAGGCTCATCGATTAAGGCACCTTCAACCTCGACGCCGGCTTAGAAGATCAAGTTTGTAATTATTTTGGTTGATTGGTTCGTTTGTAAACTTATTGTCGAGGCAAAAAGGACGCGTCTTCGGATCGGACCCTGAATGTTCAGTTTATCGCAGCACAAACGCCTTCGAGCGACACCGATCCGCACCCAGCGCGTCGATGCCGGCGCTCGGGCCAGGGTGCCAGCATCGCCGTCAACACCTTCCTGATCGCTCCCAACATCAACTGAGGTTTCCCATGCGCATCGCCGTCGGTGGCATTCATACCGAATGCAGCACATACAATCCCGTCCTGAACGAAGAGAAGGATTTTCGCGTGGTGCGTGGCGAGTCGCTGCTGGAAGCACCGTATTTCGCCTTCCTCAAGGATTATGACGCCGACTTCTTGCCGACCATCCATGCACGCGCCATTGCCGGCGGTCCGGTTTCGCGCGCCACCTACGAGGCCTTCAAGGGCGAATTCCTCGAGCGGCTGAAGCCGATGCTGCCGCTTGACGGTCTCTATCTCGCCATGCACGGCGCCATGTATGTCGAGGGCATGGAAGATGCCGAAGGCGACTGGATCAGTGCGGCCCGCGCGCTGGTCGGCGAAGATTGCACCGTTTCGGCAAGCTACGACCTGCACGGCAACGTCACGCAGCGCATCATCGATGCGCTCGACATCTATTCCACCTATCGCACCGCGCCGCATATCGATGTCGAGGAGACGATGCGCCGCTCCGTCTTCATGCTGGTCAAGAGCCTGAAAACTGGCGTGAGGCCGACCCTTCTCTGGGCGCCGATCCCGGTCGTGCTGCCCGGCGAACGCACCAGCACCGTCGATGAGCCGGCAAAGAGCCTCTATGACATGCTGCCCGGGATCGATGCGATTGATGGCGTCTGGGACGCATCGCTGATGGTCGGCTATGTCTGGGCCGACGAACCGCGCGCCACGGCTGCCGCCATCATGACCGGCACCGACCGCGGCGTGCTGGAGCGCGAGGCCAACCGCCTCGCCAAGGCCTATTGGGATGCGCGCGAAGACTTTGTCTTCGGCTGCGAGACCGGCTCGGTCGAAGAATGCGTCGAAAGGGCGATCGCCAGCCCGACCGCGCCAGTGGTACTTGCCGAATCCGGCGACAATCCGACCGGCGGCGGCGTCGGGGACCGGGCCGATGTACTGGCCGAACTGATCGCCAGGGATGCCACCGGCGTCGTCTTTGCTGGCATCGCCGACAAGGCGGCGACCGAGGCCTGTTATGCCGCAGGCATAGGCTCGGAACTGGAGCTCAGCGTCGGCGCCTCGCTCGATACCAAGGGCAGCAAGCCGGTCTTCGCCCGCTTCACGGTCAAGTTCCTGCATGAGACATCAGATCCTGCCGACCGCCAGGCGGTGGTTTCGGTCAGTGGAATTGATCTGGTGCTCTCCGCCAAACGCCGGCCCTATCACAATATCGTCGATTTCACCCGGCTCGGCCTCGACCCGCACCGGGCGAAGATCATCGTCGTCAAATCGGGCTATCTCTCGCCGGAACTGGCCCCGATTGCCAATCCGAACCTGATGGCGCTGTCGACAGGTGTTGTCGACCAGTTCGTCGAGCGCCTGCCGCGGCTGCGCAAGCAGCATCCGACCTATCCCTTCGACAAGGATTTTGCCTTCGAGCCGCAAATCTTTCTCTCCGCACGCTCGACGCCGGCCTGAGCTTCACCTGAACCAATTGCATTTTTCTGAATAACATTGTCGATCGCGCCGCCCTGTCGCCGCGGTCGACTGTTTTCCCGTATCGCGGCAATCGCGGGAATTGAGCAAAAAACGAGCAGATTTTGATTTGCACAAAAAAGCGCTTGACGCTTGGCATGATTTGGTTTGCACTGAACCAATAGAAAATTGGTACGGACCATTAAGCGAATGCCGATGGATGAGACGCAGGGCAATTCGAATTATGCGCTGGAGAGGCTGAGGGCTCTCCTACGGTCCGACAGTCTCGACGCCGACGGCAAGCTGCCGACCGAGCGCACCCTTTCGGAAATGCTTGGCGTCGGCCGCCGTGCCGTCCGTCGCGCCCTCGAAGTGCTGGAGGCCGAGGGCCGCATCTGGCGCCGCCAAGGCTCCGGCACCTATGCCGGCCCGCGCCCCGACGGTTGGAGCGATCATGTCGGCTCGATCGTTGCCGGCACCGATCTCATGGAAGTCATGGAAGTGCGCCTGCGCATCGAGCCGCAGCTCGCCCAGCTTGCCGCCATGCGCGCCAAGGCCGCCGATATCGAGCGCATGTACGATCTGGTGAAGAAGATCTACGAAAGCACCGATGCCGACGGGCGCGAACTATGGGACGGGGCGCTGCACCGCCAGATCGCCCAATGCGCCGGCAACGGTTTCTTCCTCACCATCTTCGACGTCATCAACCGGGTGCGGCAGGACGAGGCCTGGCAGACGATCCGCGAGCGCGCCCGCAGCGCCAGCCGGACGCGGCCCGTCACCTTCGGCCAGCACACGGCAATCGTCGATGCGATCGCCGCTCGTGATCCTGCCAGGGCGGGTGAAGCCATGCGCCAGCATCTGCTGACGCTGCAGGAAAGCCTCATCCGCATCACTTCGCTCGATCATAGCGAAACGGAGGTCGACAAGACCCTCGCCTGACCGGGGTGAGCAGGAGAAAAAACACGGACGGGCCATAACCGCCGGAATGGAAGCAAAAACCAAACAAAACAGAACAGAGGAGAATGGAATGAAGATCGCCAAATTGCTGACCGCCACCGTTGCCGGCGCGCTGTTTGCGCTTCCTGCCTTCGCCGTCGACCTGAAGATCGGCTTGCAGGACGATGCCGACGTGCTCGATCCCGCGCAGTCGCGTACCTTCGTCGGCCGCATCGTCTACACCGCGATGTGCGACAAGCTCGTCGACGTCTCACCGGATCTGAAGATCGTGCCGCAGCTCGCCACCGAATGGAGCTGGTCGGCCGACGGCAAAGAGCTCACCATGAAGCTGCGCCAAGGCGTCAAGTTCCATGACGAGACCCCCTTCAACGCCGAAGCCGTCGTCGCCACGATCGAGCGCAACATCACCCTGCCGGAATCACGCCGCAAGAGCGAGCTCAGCTCGGTCGCAAAGGTCGAGGCGACAAGCGAATACGAGGTCAAGTTCACCCTCAAGGCGCCTGACGTCACCCTTCTTGCCCAACTTTCCGACCGCGCCGGCATGATCGTCTCGCCAAAGGCCGCCAAGGAACTCGGCGCCAAGTTCGGCGATCACCCGGTCTGCGCCGGTCCGTTCAAGTTCGTCGAGCGCGTCCAGCAGGACCGCATCGTGCTCGAGAAGTTCCAGGACTACTGGAACAAGGACAAGATCTTCATCGACAAGCTGACCTATCTGCCGATCCCGGATACGACGGTGCGCCTCGCCAATCTGCGGTCCGGCGATCTCGACATGATCGAGCGTCTGGCCGCCACCGACGCTGAAGCCGTGAAGTCGGATTCGAGCCTCGTCTATGCCGATGCCGTCGGCACCGGCTACATGGCGCTCTATACCAATATCGGCAATGGTGCGCGTGCCGACAATCCTTTCGGCAAGGACAAACGCCTACGCCAGGCCTTCTCGCTGGCGATCGACCGCGATGCCGTCAACCAGATCGTCTATGAAGGCACAGCCGTCTCCGGCAACCAGCCCTTCCCGCCGAGCAGTCCATGGTTCGACAAGGATATTCCCGTCCCCGCCCGCGATCTCGACAAGGCCAAGGCCCTGATCAAGGAAGCCGGCTTCGACCGCGTGCCGATCGAGCTGCAGATCCCGAACAATCCTGTCGCCATGCAGATGATGCAGATCATCCAGTCGATGGTCGGTGAAGCTGGCTTCGACGTCAGCCTGAAATCGACGGAATTCGCAACACTGCTGAGCGAGCAGACCGCCGGCAACTATCAGCTCAGCCGTTCCGACTGGTCCGGCCGCGTCGATCCCGATGGCAACATCCATCAATTCATCACCTGCAAAGGCGGCATCAACGACACGAAATACTGCAACCCCGAGGTGGACAAGCTGCTGAACGAAGCCCGCGCATCGACCGACGATGCCGTGCGCAAGCAGAAATACAATGCTGCCGCCGTCATCCTCAACGACGATCTGCCGATCATCTATCTCGGCCATCAGTCCTGGATCTGGGCGCTGCACAAGAACATCACCGGCTTCATCCCGTCGCCGGATGGCATGATCCGCCTCGTCGGCGTCAAGAAAGCCGGCTGATCATAAGCAAAATCATGCGGCGGAAATCTCCGCCGCATGATTCTAAAGCGCGTCGCAATCTTTCAGATTCGCTTCACGCGCTTTAGCTTTTTGTTTTACGCATGTCGTTATCGCAAAACCGCTGCACACTTTTGCGCGACATGCTTTGGTCGTGTCAGGATCGCCCATGTATACCTACATCGCCAAACGGCTCTTGGTCGCCATACCGACGCTTTTGATCATTTCGGTCTTCGTCTTCTCGCTGCAGAAGCTGCTGCCCGGCGATCCAATCCTCGCCATGGCCGGCGAGGAACGCGATCCGCAGGTTCTCGAATTCCTGCGCGAGAAATACCGGCTGAACGATCCCGTGCCCTATCAATATGTCCGCTGGCTGGGTGCCGCCCTTCAGGGTGATCTCGGCATTTCGCTGCGCACCAACCAGCCGGTTCTGCAGCTCGTCGGCGAAAAGCTGCCGGTCACCATCCAGCTCGCCATCATGTCGATGATCTTCGCCTTTGCGATCGGCGTGCCGATGGGCATCCTGGCGGCCGTCAAGAAGAACACGATGATCGACTATCTCGCCAACATCATCGCGCTGACCGGTCTGTCGATCCCGAATTTCTGGCTCGGCATCATGTTGATCCTCCTGGTTTCGGTCAATCTCGGCTGGCTGCCGGCATCAGGCTACGAACCCTTCTTCAGCAACCCACTGCGGTCGCTGGAAACCATGCTGATGCCCTCCTTCGTGCTCGGCAACGCGCTGGCGGCGACCCTGATGCGGCATACCCGCTCGGCAATGCTCAGTGTGCTGAGCGCCGACTACATCCGCACCGCCCGCGCCAAGGGACTGCCGGAAAGCACCGTCGTGCTCGAACACAGCTTCCGCAATGCGGTGCTGCCGATCGTGACGCTGACCGCGCTGCTCTTCGGCGAACTGCTCGCCGGCGCCGTGCTGACAGAACAGATCTTCACCATTCCGGGTTTTGGAAAGCTCATCGTCGACGCCGTCTTCAACCGCGACTACGCCGTCGTCCAGGGCGTGGTGATCTGCACGGCGATCGGCTTCATTCTGATGAACCTCTTGGCCGACATCCTCTACGTCCTGCTCAATCCGCGCATGAGGGCCGCCCTATGACCGCGATCGGAGAGACCGGCATTCCCTCCGCGGTCGACCGCACGCCGAGCCGCGCCTGGCGCAAGCTGAAGGCCAACAAGGGCGCCCTCGTCGGCCTTGCGATCATCGCCTTCTTCGCGATCCTCGCGGTTGCCGCCCCCCTTCTTCCGATTCCCGATCCGAACGCCACAAGCTGGTCGGCGATCCGCAAGGCGCCCTCCGCCACCCATTGGCTCGGCACCGACGACATCGGCCGCGACATTCTTTCCCGGATGATCTGGGGCGCGCAGGCTTCGCTGATGGCAGGCGTCTTCTCGGTGGCGATCGCCGTTGTCATCGGCGTGCCCTTCGGCCTCGTCTCCGGTTATTTCGGCGGCTGGATCGATATGGTCATCTCCCGCATCACCGAAGCCTTTCTCGCCATGCCGTTCCTCATCACCGCGATCGCACTCGCAGCCTTTCTCGGTCCGAGCCTGACCAATGCGATGATTGCGATCGGCCTTTCGGCCATGCCCGTCTTCGTGCGGCTGACGCGCGGCCAGGTGCTTTCGGTCAAGACCGAGGAATATGTCGAGGGCGCCCGCTCGATCGGTCTCCGGTCCTCGAGCATCATCATCCGCTATATCCTGCCGAATGTTTTTGCGCCGATCCTCGTGCAGGCGACGTTGACGATCGCCACCGCGATCATCGCCGAGGCGAGCCTCTCCTTTCTCGGCCTCGGCCAGCAACCGCCGGCGCCGAGCTGGGGCTCGATGCTGAACGTCGCCAAGAATTTCCTCTCCCAGGCGCCATGGATGGCGATGTGGCCGGGTGCCGCGATCTTCCTCGTCGTCATCGGTTTCAATCTCTTAGGCGACGGCCTGCGCGATGCGCTTGATCCGCGCGAAGCATGATTTCTCGAAAGGACATTTGACATGACCGCATTCACGACCCGTCCCGAGATCCTCGGCACCTTCGGTGTCGTTACCTCCACACACTGGATCGCCTCGGCTGTCGGCATGAGCATTCTCGAAAAGGGTGGCAACGCCTTCGACGCGGCGGTGGCGACGGGCTTCGTACTGCAGATCGTCGAGCCGCATCTTTGCGGCCCGGGCGGCGACCTGCCGGCGGTGATCTATTCAAAAAAGAAGGACAAGGTCGAGGTCATCTGCGCGCAGGGGCCCGCCCCCGCCGGCGCAACGATCGAACACTACACGGCGGAAGGCCTGAGCCTGATCCCCGGCGACGGGCTGCTTGCGACCGTCATCCCCGGCTCCTTCGACGGCTGGATGCTGATGCTGCGCGACTACGGCTCGATGAGCGTGCGCGAGGTGCTCGAGCCAGCAATCTACTACGCCGAACACGGCCATCCGATGCTGCCGCGCGTCTCTGCCACCATCAAGGGGCTCGCCGCCTTCTTCGAGAAGGAATGGCCGACCTCCTACAAGACATGGCTGCCCAATGGCAGCACGCCCGAAGCGCATGCGAATTTCAGAAATCCGGTGCTTGCCGAAACCTGGAAGCGCGTCATCGCCGAGGCCGAGGCGAAAAGCGGCCGGGAAGCGCAGGTCGAGGCGGCCCGCGACGCCTTCTATCGCGGCTTCGTCGCCGAGACGATCGATGACTATCTCAAAACTGCAGAGGTGATGGATGCGAGCGGCAACCGCCACAAGGGCGTTTTGACTGCCAACGACATGGCGAACTGGTCGGCAACCATCGAGGAGCCGCTGACCTATGATTATCATGGCTGGACCATCGCCAAGATCGGCCCCTGGGGCCAGGGTCCGGTCTTCCTGCAGACCCTGTCGATCCTCAAGGGCTTCGATCTCGCCGCGATGAACCCCGTTGGCGCCGATTTCGTCCATACCGTCGTCGAGGCGATGAAGCTCGCCTTCGCCGACCGCGAAGTCTATTACGGCGATCCTGATTTCTCGGAGATCCCTGTCGMGCACCTGCTGTCGGAGACCTATGCAGCCGCGCGCCGGAAGCTGGTCGGCGCAGACGCCTCCTTCGATCTTCGCCCCGGCATCGTGCCTGGCTTCGAGGCGCAGCATGATCTGACGATGACGATGCTCGGCGCGGATTCGAAAACCGGCGCCGTCTACGAGCCGACCATGGCGCATCTTTCCGAAAAGCGCGGCGACACCGTGCATATCGACGTGATCGACCGCGACGGCAACATGGTCTCCGTCACGCCATCAGGCGGCTGGCTGCAATCCTCGCCGACCGTGCCCGGTCTTGGCTTTTGCCTCAATTCCCGCGCCCAGATGTTCTGGCTGAAACCAGGCCTGCCGACGTCGCTTGCCCCCGGCAAACGGCCGCGCACGACGCTGACGCCGTCGCTCGGCCTCTACGAGGGCCGCCCGACGCTGGCCTTCGGCACACCGGGCGGCGACCAGCAGGAGCAGTGGCAGCTCTCCTTCTTCCTGCGTTATGCGCATCACCAGCTGAACCTGCAGGCGGCGATCGACCAGCCGCTGTTCCACACCTCGCATTTTCCAGGCTCCTTCTATCCCCGCACCCGCGAACCCGGCAGCCTGATGGCGGAGGCGAATTTCGGCCCCGAGGTCCTTGATGCCCTGCGCCGCAAGGGCCACAAGCTGACGGTCGCCGATCCCTGGACGATCGGCCGGCTGACCGCCGCGAGACGCGATAGCGACGGACTGTTGCGCGCCGCAGCCACCCCGCGCCTGATGCAGGCCTATGCGATCGGACGATAACCATGACCTGGTCCATCGTCGCCCGTGATCCCTCGACCGGTCATCTCGGCATCGCCGTCGCGACCCGCTTCTTCGCCGTCGGCGCCCTTGTGCCGTATATTCGCGGCGGCATCGGCGCCGTCGCCACGCAAGCCTTCGTCAGCCCGCTTTACGGCGTCGACGGCCTGTCGCTGCTGGCCGCCGGCAAGGCGCCGGAGGAAATCATCGCCGACCTGACCGCGCGTGACGCCGGCCGCGATCAACGGCAGCTGCACCTCATCGATGCGAAGGGGCGCAACGCCGCCTTCACCGGCACCGCGTGCATCGACTGGGCGGGGCATCTGATCGACGAAAACGTCTCGGTCGCCGGCAACATGCTCGCGGGTCCCGACGTCGTCGCCGAGACGCTTGCCACCTACAACAAGGCGATGGACAAGCCGCTAGCCGAACGCCTGCTGCTGGCCATGCAGGCAGGCGAGGATGCCGGCGGCGACAAGCGCGGCAGGCAGTCCGCCGCCCTCGTCATCCATCGCGATCAGGATTATCCCTGGCTGAGCATCCKCGCCGACGATCATCCCGATCCGCTTGCCGAACTTGTCCGCCTCCATGCAGTGGCGGGTGAACGTTACCTGCATGTCGCCGAGACGATGGCCACGCGGCAAAATCGGAACGGCATGACCGACAGGCGCGAGATCGACGAAAAGATCGCGACGCTGGAAGCGGCCCGCATCACGGCAGGCAGGCCTTCCGCCTCCTTCGCCACACCTTTGAAGACGTGAATCAGATAAAACTAAGGGAACGACATGCGTGATGTTTCTTCGGCCCCCGCCTCTCCGGTTCTCTCCGTCCGGAACCTGACAACCTCCTTCCTCGTCGATGGCGACTGGAAGCCGGTGGTGCGCGACGTCTCCTTCGACGTCATGCCTGGCGAGACGGTGGCGATCGTCGGCGAAAGCGGCTCGGGCAAGAGCGTCACCTCCCTTTCGATCATGCGGTTGCTCGCCAAGGGATCGAGCCGCATCGATGGCGCCATCACCTTGAACGGCAAGGATGTTCTCACCCTTTCGGAAAAGGAGATGCGGCAGGTGCGCGGCAACGACGCGGCCATGATCTTCCAGGAGCCGATGACATCCCTCAACCCGATCTTCACCATCGGCCGCCAGATCTCCGAAGCGCTCACCTGCCACGGCGAGATCGGCAAGGCCGAGGCGCGGGCCGAGACCGTGCGCCTGCTGGGAAAGGTCCGTATCCCCAACGCCGCTTCGCGCTTCGACGAATATCCGCACCAATTCTCCGGCGGCATGCGCCAGCGCGTGATGATCGCCATGGCGCTCGCCAGCCGGCCGAAACTGTTGATCGCCGACGAGCCGACGACGGCGCTCGATGTGACGATCCAGGGCCAGATCCTCGACCTGATCAAGATGCTGCAGGAAGAAGAGGGCATGTCCGTTCTCTTCATCACCCACGACATGGGCGTCGTCGCCGAAATCGCTGACCGCACCATCGTCATGTATCGCGGCGAGGCGGTGGAAACCGGCACGACCGACGACATCTTCCATCGCGGCAGRCATCCCTATACCCGCGCACTGCTCTCGGCCGTGCCGCGCCTCGGCTCGATGGCCGACCGGAAATGGCCGCTGCGTTTCCCCGTCATCGATACCACGACCGGCGAACGCCGCGAGCCGGTCGAGGTGGCCGATACCGTCGACCGCCGCCGGACACCGATCCTCGAAGTCAAGAACCTCGTGACCCGTTTCGATATCCGCGGCGGGCTGCTCGGTCGCAAGACGGGCGCGATCCATGCGGTCGAGGACGTCTCCTTCGATCTCTTCCAGGGCGAGACGCTGTCGCTCGTCGGCGAATCCGGCTGCGGCAAGTCGACCACCGGCCGCTCGATCACCCGCCTCGTCCAGCCGAACGGCGGCAGCGTCAGCCTCGACGGCTATGACGTGCTGAGCCTTGACGCCGTCAGTCTCAGGCGGATGCGCCGCAGCATCCAGATGATCTTTCAGGATCCCTTCGCCAGCCTCAACCCGCGCATGACCGTCGGCGCCGCCGTCGCCGAACCCATCACCGAACACGGCCTCGGCACCCGCGCCCAGGCCCGCGACAAGGTGGCCGATCTTCTCGAACGCGTCGGGCTGAAACCCGACATGATGAAACGTTACCCGCACGAATTTTCCGGCGGTCAGCGCCAGCGCATCTGCATCGCCCGCGCGCTCGCACTCGATCCGAAGGTGATCGTCGCCGACGAAAGCGTTTCGGCCCTCGATGTCTCGATCAAGGCACAGGTCTGCAATCTGCTGATGGACCTGCAGCAAAGTCTCAACCTCGCTTTCCTGTTCATTTCCCATGACATGGCGGTGGTTGAGCGCGTCAGTCACCGGGTCGCGGTGATGTATCTCGGCGAAATCGTCGAGATCGGCCCGCGCGCGGAATTGTTCAGCAACCCACAGCACCCCTACACGAAGAAGCTGATGGCAGCCGTGCCGGTTCCCGACCCCTCACGTCGCGGCATCAAGCGCAACCTCGGAACCGACGAGCTCAAGAGCCCCGTTCGCCCGGTTGGCTACGTCGCGCCGCCGCGTCGATACCGGGAAGTGACGGCGGGCCATCTGGTGCGGGTCGATGAAGCCGCCTGAGCGTGAAATCCACTCTTCAGAGCACTCGATAAACAAGTATTGCGGGAAAATAACCCGTCCTGGTGGCGCGCGGGCCGTCTTTTTTGCTGCACCGCTTATATGACTTCTGCTAGATATTATTTTACCGATAATTATTAACGACCGATTCCACCCTTTTGTGTTCTCTTATCCTTGCGAATCAAAAAGGTTTGATTTGCCCGGGGACGGCCCCCATGTTCAAGCATGGGGCGATGCAACAGTTGGGTAGGAGCCTATGCTGCAACGGATTGAAGACATTGATGCAGCGCTCGTCGACAGGCTGCAGCATTCGGCGTTCAAGTACTTCCTGAAATATACCAATCCCGAAAATGGCCTTGTGGCGGACACGTCGATCGGCGGGGTTCCGTGCAGCATCGCAGCCGTCGGCTTTGCGCTTTCCTCCTATCCTGTTGGTGTCGAGCGTTTATGGATCAGCCGCGAGGAGGCAGCCGAACGCACGGTCAATACGCTGCGGTTCTTCGCCGAGGCGCGCCAGGGCGAGGAACGCCACGCCACCGGCCACCGCGGCTTCTTCTACCACTTCCTGCACATGGATACCGGCCATCGCGCCTGGAACAGCGAGCTTTCGACCATCGATACGGCGCTGCTCGTCGCCGGCATCCTCACGGCCGCACAGTATTTCAATCGCGAAGACGACGAGACGGAGACTGAAATCCGTGAACTCGCCACCTTCATCTACGAGCGCGTCGACTGGCGCTGGGCGCTGAACAAGGGCGACACCATTTCCATGGGTTGGAAGCCCTCATCCGGCTTCCTGCGTTGGCGCTATCACGGCTTCGACGAGGCGATCATTCTCTATACGCTGGCGCTCGCTTCGCCGACGCACCCGATCCCGCAATCGAGCTACGACGCCTTCACGTCAAGCTATTCCTGGATGCTGCATGGCGAGCAGTCCTATCTCTATGCCGGGCCGCTCTTCATCCACCTCTTCTCGCATGCCTGGATCGATTTCCGCACCATTCAGGACAAGCCGATGGCGGAGCGAAACTGGGACTATTTCCGCAACACGCAGGTAATGATCGACGTCCAGCGTGACTATGCCGAGCGCAATCCCGGCCAGTTCGTCGGCTACAACAAGAATATCTGGGGTTTCTCTGCCTGTGACGGCCCCCCGCCGACACGGCGTATGCGCGGYGGCCGCCAGCCGAAGGTTCTGGGCTATGCTGCACGTGGCGCACCGCTCGGCCCGGATGACGGCACGATCGCACCTTGGGCAGCACTTGCCTGCCTGCCCTACGACCGGCAGGCGGCTCTCGACGGAACCAAGGCGCTTCTGACCACCTATCCGAACCTGCTCTTGGAAGGCGGCTTCCCTGGTGGCTTCAACCCGACCGTCAAGACCAAGCGGCCGGAAGGCTGGGTCGACGACCGCACCGTCGGCATCGACCAGGGTCTTGTCGTCATGACCATCGAGAACGAGCGCTCCGACTTCATCTGGAAGCTGATGCGGCAATCGCCGGTCATCCGTCTCGGCCTCGAGCGCGCCGGCTTTACCGGTGGCTGGCTCGAAGGCATCGAGCCGGAAGAAGTGGTGCGCAAGTTCGGCTAGCGCACAAGCCCGGAAATCGAAGCGGATTTCCGGAGAGGATGACGCGAAAACGAAAACAACAGAGCCCGCGCGTCCGATAGGAGGTGCGGGCTCTTGGTTTAGCTCTCGAAGACATGCGCCTTGCCGGCGATGTCGAGGCGAACGAGGTCGCCTCGCGCCGGAAGCGCGACGCTCGAGGTCTTGATCAGGATTGGCGGCAGGGCGACGCCGTCGAGCGAAACCGCAACAGTGCAGACCGCACCGCCGAACTCCACCTCGACGACACGTCCGCCATAGTTGCGATCGCCGTCATCGGCAACGACACGGATCTGCTCGGGCCGCAGCATGATCTCGGCCTTGCCCTGACGACTGCCCTCGACGGCGACGCGGCCGAGGGCGCAGTCGGCAAGGCCGTTTCGGATGATGGCGGGAAGCAGCACGGCATCGCCGAGAAACAGTGCCGTCTCGCGATCGCGCGGATGCAGATACAATGATTGCGGCGATCCGGCCTGGATCAGCCGTCCTTCCCTGAGCACTGCGACCTGATCGGCAAAGGTCAACGCCTCTTCCTGGTCATGGGTGACGAGAATGGTGGTGATGCCGGCCGCCTGCAGCACGCGCGCAACCGCCTTGCGCATGTTTTCTCGCAGGCCGGTATCGAGTGCCGAGAAAGGTTCGTCGAGCAGCATCAGCCGCGGCTTGCGGCCGAGCGCGCGGGCCAGCGCCACACGCTGCTGCTGCCCGCCGGAAAGCTGATGCGGGCGCCGCGCCAGCATGCCGCGGTCGAGCTCGACCATATCGAGCAACTCGACGATGCGCTTCTCGCGATCGGCTGCGCCTCGTTCGAAGCCGAAGCCGATATTCTCGGCAACGCTTAAGTGCGGAAACAGCGCGCCGTCCTGCGAAACGATGCCGATGCCGCGCTTGTGTGCCGGTACTGTCGCCGGACCGTCCGCGAGCAGGTCGCCATCCAGCGTCACTCTGCCGACATCGGGTTGCTCGAAGCCGGCAATGATGCGCAGCAACGTTGTCTTGCCCGAACCGGACGGGCCGACGACGGCCGTGCGGCTGCCGGCCGAGACCTCGAGCGAAATATCCTTCAGTGCCTGGACAGGGCCATAGCGCTTGCTGATGTTTTCGATCGTGAGCAGCGTCATTGGCCGGCGGTCCGTTTCGATTGGGTATAGAGCATCAGGGTGAGCGGCAGCGACAGCACGACCATCATGAAGGCGTAAGGGGCGGCCGAGACATAGTCGATCTCGCTGGTCAGCGACCAGAATTTCGTCGCCAGCGTATCGACGCCGTTCGGCGACAGCATCAATGTTGCCGTGAGTTCATTGGTGATGCCGAGTGCGGCCAGCGCCACGCTGGCGGCCGCTCCGGGTGCTGCAAGCCGCATGGTGATCTGCCGCACCGCCTGGCCTGGGGTGCGGCCGAGGCCCATCGCGGCGCGCTCCAGCTCCACCGGGGCCTGGGCGATGCTGGCGCGCAGGCCGACCATGGCCCGCGGCAGGAAAAGCATCACATAGGCGACGAGCAGCGTTGCGAAGGTCTGATAGAGCGGCAGCACGAGACGCACGGTGATCGTCACCAGCGCCAGCGCCACGACGACGCCCGGCAGCGAGCCGACATAATAATGGCAGGCTTCGAGCACGCGCTGGAGGCGGCCGGGCGCCCGCACGGAAAGCCAGGCCATCGGTGCTGCGGCAATCGTCGCCAGCACGCCGCCGACAATGGCAAGCACGATCGTCTGCAGGAAAGCGTTGCCGACTTCGATGCGCCAGATATCGGTGCCGCCGAGATAGAGCCAGCGGCCAAGCGTCACCAGCGGCACGCCGAGCGTCAGTACCGCCAGGATGACAGGTAGCAAAACGGCGGGCACCACGAACCAGCCCAGCCGGCGGCGGTCCGTGGGGCGTGGCGAGCCCGAGCCGACGCGGGCATAACGTTCGTTGCCGCGCACCAACACCTCGAAGCCGAGCAGAAAAAGACAGCAGGCGACGAGCACGCCGCCGAGCATGTTGGAAGCCGGGCTGTTGTAGGAGGACTGGAACTGGTCGACGATCGCCGTCGCGAAAGTGTCGAACCGGATCATGACGAACAGGCCGTACTCCGAAAGCAGATGCAGCGCGATCAGCAGCGAGCCGCCGCAGATGGCGAGTCTGAGCTGCGGCAGCACGGCCCGGAAGAAGACCCGCCACGGATTGAGCCCCAGCGAAGCCGCGGCATCCTCGATGGCCGGATCGAGGCGGCGCAATGCTGCTGCGACCGGCAGGTAGAGGAACGGGTAGTAGGCGATGACCGAGACGAAGACGCCGCTCTGCAGGCCGCGCATGCCGGGAACCAGGCTGACCCAGGCATAACTGTGCACGAAGGCGGGCACGGCGAGCGGAGCGATCGCCAGCCAGGCCCAGAGCCGCGCAAAAGGAATGTCCGTCCGTTCCGTCAGCCAGGCGAGCGTCACCGCAAGCGCGATCGACACCGGGATGGTGATCGATTCCAGGAGAATCGTATTGACGAGAAGTTCACCGACGCGCGGTCGGAAGACCAGGGCCTTCACCGTTTCCCAGCCGACATCGTAGGTCACCCAGCCGATGAAGCCGAGCGGCACGAGACTGAAGATCGCGACGACGGTTGCGAGGAGGATCACGGAAGCGTGCGGCATGCGTCCGCGTGGCAAAGCCATTCGCGTGGCCCTCGGCGCGACCGGCGCCTGGTTGCCGGATGCGAGCAATCTGTTGTCCTGCAGCAAGGCCGATGCCTTTACACGCTGAAAAAGGAAGGCAACCGCCTTGGAAAGGCGGTTGCCGGATATCGTCATGCCCTAAGGTTTTCTTGAGCCAAATGCAATAGTTTTGGCCGGAAGACGCCTGCGGCAGAAAGGTCTAAGCATGTCGCGCAAAAGTGTGCGCGGTTTTGCGACGACGACATGCGGAAAACGACAGATCTAAAGTGTGGCGCGCCACGCTTTAGATCAAGCCGGCGGCCGTCATCAGCTCCACGACCTTCTTGCTGTCGAGGGTCGAAGCTTCGACCTTCGGAGCATTGAGATCGGCAAGCGGAGTGAGCTTGTCGTTGGAAGGCGCATCCTTGCCGATGGCATATTCATAGGAATCGCCGTCCTTGAGAACTGCCTGGCCGGCCTTGCTGGTGAGGAACTTCAGGAAAGCCTGGGCTTCCTTCATGTGCTGCGTGGACTTCAGGATGCCGCCGCCCGAAACGCTGACGAAAGCGCCCGGATCCTGGTTCTTGAAGTAGTGCAGGCCGACATTCTTGCTGTTCTCACCGGTTTTGGCCTGATCGCCGAACCAATAATAGTGATAGATGATCGCCCCTTCGACTTCGCCGGCGTTGACCGCCTTCATGGCGACGCTGTTGCCCTTGTAGGGCGTGGCGTTTTCCTTGAGAGCCTTCAGCCAGTCGGCCGTCGACTGCTCGCCCTTGAGCTGCAGCAGGGCGGCGACGATGGCCTGGAAGTCGGCACCGGCAGGTGCTGCTCCCCAGCGGCCCTTCCAAGCCGGATCTGCGAGGTCGAGCATCGACTTCGGCAGCTTGTCTTCGGTGAGCTTGGTCTTGTCATAGGCAAAAACGGTGGTGCGGGCGGCAATGCCGGTCCACATGCCGTCGGCCGGGCGATACTGATCGGGAACCTGATCCAGCGTTTCCTTTTCGATGGGGGCGAAGAGGCCCGCGCCATCGACCAGCGTCATCGCCGGCGAATTCTCGGTCAGGAAGACATCCGCGGGAGAGGCGTCGCCTTCCTGGATGATCTGGTTGGCGAATTGCATGTCGCTGCCCTGGCGCATGGTGACCTTGATGCCGGTCTCCTTGGTGAAGGCATCGATCCATTCACGGCCCAGGCTTTCGTGCTGGGCATTGTAAACGACGAGACCTTCGTCCTGCGCACTAGCGCTGCCAGCGAGCGCAGTGGCGGAGAGAAGCGAAGCGGCAAGCGCGAGGGAAAAACGGTTAAGAGCAATGTTCATGATGGCCTCCGTGACGATGTCACCCGAGCTCTCCAAGGGCGATGAGAGGCGTATATTTTTCCTGACTGCGGATTTCAAGTTTGGCTTGGCCAGAAAAGCCATCACAATATCTTGACTAAATATTTCATATTACAGGGGAATAAATCTCGATTTGGCAAAAAAGGCGACGCTTCCCGAGCGCCGCCTCTCTTTGCAGACTTTTGCAGCCGGCTTATTCGACGTCGAACTTGACGCCCTGCGCAAGCGGCAGCGTCCTGCCGTAATTGATCGTGTTGGTGGAGCGGCGCATATAGGCCTTCCAGGAATCCGAGCCGGATTCGCGGCCGCCGCCGGTTTCCTTCTCGCCACCGAAGGCGCCGCCGATCTCGGCACCGGATGGTCCGAGGTTGACGTTGGCGATGCCGCAATCCGAACCGCGGGCGGACACGAAGGTCTCGGCCTCGCGCATGTCGTTGGTGAAGATCGACGACGACAGTCCCTGCGGCACGGCATTGTGCAGCGCCAGCACGTCGTCGAAATCGCTGTATTTCATCACATAGAGGATCGGCGCGAAGGTCTCGTGCTCGACCGGCCCGGTCTGATCGGGCATTTCGACAAGCGCCGGACGAACGTAGAAGGCGTCAGCCGAACCGCTTTCGACGCGGTCGCCGCCGGTCACCGTGCCGCCGGCTGACTTCGCCTCGCTCAGCGCAGCCTGCATCTTCTCGAAAGCCTGGCCGTCGATTAGCGGTCCCACAAGCGTACCGCTTTCCAACGGATTGCCGATGGTGACGGAGCCGTAGGCCTTCTGCAGGCGCGGCACCAGCTGG
The DNA here is from genome assembly GCF_056406015.1 of Rhizobium sp. P1_E1. NCBI lineage: Bacteria > Pseudomonadati > Pseudomonadota > Alphaproteobacteria > Hyphomicrobiales > Rhizobiaceae > Rhizobium > Rhizobium sp. P1_E1. The sequence goes on from NZ_JBFUAY010000011.1 coordinate 71,065, forward strand.
TCGTAGACGCTGGCATGGACGAAGAGACGGCGCAGCGTCGTGCAGCGCTGGCCGGCCGTGCCCATGGCGGAGAAGGCGACGCCGCGCAGCGTCAGGTCGAGATCGGCGCTCGGGCAGACGATCGCCGCATTGTTGCCGCCGAGCTCGAGAATGGCGCGGGCAAATCGCTGCGACAAGCGCGGACCGACGGCGCGGCCCATGGCCGTCGAGCCTGTGGCAGAAACCAGTGGGATCTTCGGATGATCGACCAGCACTTCGCCGACCTCGCGGCCGCCGATGATCAGCGTCGACAGATTGGCCGGTGCGCTACCGCCCTCGGCGACGAAACGCTTCAGCGCTTTTTCGAACAGCGCCTGCACCGCAAGCGCCGTCAACGGCGTCTTTTCCGAAGGCTTCCAGACGGTGGAATTGCCGCAGACCATCGCAAGCGCCGCATTCCACGACCAGACGGCAACAGGGAAGTTGAAGGCGGAGATGATGCCGATCACGCCGAGCGGGTGCCAGCTTTCCATCATCCGGTGCTCCGAGCGCTCGGTGGCGATCGTCAGGCCGTAGAGCTGACGGGAAAGGCCGACGGCGAAATCGCAGATGTCGATCATCTCCTGCACTTCGCCGAGGCCTTCGGAGGTGATCTTGCCGACCTCGATCGAGACGAGACGGCCGAGCGCCGTCTTTGCGGCGCGCAGCTCCTCGCCGAGCAGGCGGACCAGTTCGCCGCGCTTCGGCGCCGGCACGGCACGCCATTCGAGGAAAGCCTGGTGCGCCGCTTCGATCGCCGCTTTCGTCTCGGAAACGGAATGTTCCTTGAGTTTGCCGATTTCCTTGCCGGTGACCGGCGAGGTGACGGAAAGCGTGCCGCCGTGATAGCGGCTGGCATCGACGCCGAGTTCGGCAAGCAGCTTGGCGGTTTCGGTGGCGAGATCGAGGACGGCGATGGTCATTGTCGTGTTTCCAATCTTATTGTGCTTAGAAGCGTGCATCRGCGAAATGGGCGACCTGAGCGCCGGCTTCGTACCATATTTCCTTGAGCGCACGGAAGCTCGGTTCGCTGGGCGCGGTCAGCGGCAGCGGCAGATCGGCTTCGCCAATCCGGCCGAGGATATGCTCTGCCAGCGTGCGGCCAAAGACCGTGCCAGGCGCAATGCCGCGGCCATTATAACCCGAAAAGCCGACGACATTCGGGGCGAATTTGTGGAAGCGCGGCAGCGCATTGTCGGTCATGCCGATCTGGCCATACCATTCGCACTCGAATTCGACATCGCCGATAATAGGGAAGAGCCGCTTCAATGCGCGTTTGGCCCAGCCCTTGTGTATGGCCAACCCGGTATTGCGCAGCGCCCCAACACTGCCGAAAACGAGCCGGCCGGCCTGGTCCATGCGGAAGGAGGAGAGGATTTCCTTGGTATCCCATGCGCCTTCGCGCCCCGGCAGGATCGACTGACGCAGATTGTGGCCGAGCGGCACGGTGGCAAAATTGAAATAGGGCAGATGCACCTGTTCGCTGCGCACCTGCTCCCACGGACCGGTGCTGTAGGCATCTGTCGCGACGATGATCCACTCGGCGCTGACTTCGCCGCTTGCCGTCTTCACGGTCCAGCGGCTGCCATTCCGCTCAGTAGCGATGACCGGACTGGATGTATGAATGGCGACGCCGGCCTTGACGGCGGCATGGGCAAGGCCGCGCGCATAGGCAAGCGGCTGCAGCGTGCCGGCGCGTTTGTCGAGCAGCGAACCGGTATAGGCATCGCTGCCGATGCGTTTTGCCGTTTCCGCCGCATCGAGCAGCGTCACGGCTGCGCCGCGGGCGGACCATTGCGCCGCGCGATCCTCGATCTCCTTCAGTCCGTCCGCGCCGACCGCGCAATGCAGCGTGCCGTTCCGTTCGAGTTCGCAGGCAATCTGATGCTTGTCGATCAGCTCCATGACGAGCTTCGGCGCATTGCCGAGCAGATCGAGCAGACGTTCGCCATGCACTGGGCCGAGCACGCTGGGCAGATCGTTGGGCATCACCCACATGCCGGCATTGATCAGCCCGACATTGCGCCCGGCACCGCCGAAGCCGATCTCCTTGGCCTCCAGCAACACCACCTTCGACCCGACTTCGGCAAGATGCAGGGCGGAAGAGAGGCCGGTGTAACCGCCGCCGACGATGACGACGTCGGCCGAAATCGCGCCGTCGAGAGGCGAGGTCGTCGGCGCTTCGGGCGCTGTCTTTTCCCAGAGGCCGTGGGAGCGCGGATCATTCAGCATGGCTCAGTCCGATCAGAGCGAAATCGCGGATACTCTAATGCATAAGAGAAAGTGTTGAACCTGCCATTTCACGCAACGGTCTTCAGCGGCAGGCCCGCAAGGTCGAGCGCGGCCAGCGCCGATTCCAGCGATGCAGCCTGGCGTTCGGCGTAAAGTGCCAGCTCGTCCTGAACGGTAGCACCCAGTGCTGCCTCGAAGGCGTCACGGTTCGAACGGGTCGCGTAGTTCTGCTGCTGGTCGGTGCCGAGGTTCGACTGGAAGATGCCGGCCGCGCTGACGGGCAGGAAGTCTTCGTAGACGATCGGGGTGAAGGCAAGGTAACCCTTGGCGATCAGCGCCTCCGGATCGCCGGGCAGCATGCTGCCGAGCGCGGCGGCAATGCCCGCAGGCGTCGCGGCATAGCGGAAGTAGGCCAGATCCGCCCTGCGCAACTCATCCCAGCTATCCGGCAGTGCCTTGAAACGCGCGGCGAGTTCGTCGTCGTAGGCGCTGGCCTTGGCGCCGCCGGCGCCGACCTGCACCTCGCCGCGAACCGAGGCGAGCAGCTGGTCGTAGAGCGCCCGGCCCTTCGCCGTCAACGCCACGCCGCGCTGTTCGATCTCGCCGAAGCGGGCGGTATGCGTCCCTTGAATCGCACCGTCATCACCGGAAAAGGCGATCGTTTCCTCCAGCGCCTTGAAGCTCGTCTGTCGCAGCAGGATATCGCAATGACGGCGCGGCGGCCCTTCGATGACAGCCTTCGGCGTGATGCCGCGTTCCGGCATGCGGGCCTGGACCGCGTCGATATCGAGCGTGCGCGGCGTCAGATGGTTGATGTGCGGCCCCTTGAAGCTGACGACGTCGGCGATCAGCCGATGYGCATCATGCAGCCGCTTATAGGTTTCGGCGCTGACTGTCGCTTCGCCATGCCAGCGGAAGGTTTCCAGCGCCTCGGCGACGAATTCCGTCGCTTCCGCCTCGGTCAGGCCGCCGTTCTGCTCGTGGCGCTCGATCAGCGCGACGGCACGCGGCGTGTAGATCCGCCGTTTCGCCAGAATGGCTTCGGCTTCGCCGCGCAACCCCTCGTCCTCGATCAGCTCCAATCGCAACAGCGAGGTGAAGACGCGGAATGGATTGACGTTGAGCGCTGCCTCGTCGATGGGCCGGAAGCTGGTGGAATGAACCGGCACGCCGGCGACCGAAAGATCGTAGTAGCCAACCGGCTGCATGCCCATGACCGCAAACAGCCGGCGAATGGTGAAGAGCTCGTCAGCCGTACCGAGCCGGATGGCACCGTGGCGCTCGACATCGATGCGCTCCAGCTCGCCGGCCTGGGCCAGACGTTCGCGCAGATCGGGATCGTTTTCGAGGCAGCCGGCATTCACATCCGCCACCAGTTCGATCAGCGTGCCGTATTGCGGCACCTCCGCCCGGTACATCTGCGACATCGCCTCGGTGAACAGCGATCGGATGCGGTCTGGGGAAACGAAGGCTTGCGGCATTGGGAAACTCCGGCTCATTCCGTTTTTGCAGGAAGAACCTCTTTACACGCGCGACAAAGCCGCAAATATCGCTATTTCGGAAATAGCCCATTCTGAAATGGAATGACCATGCTAACGTCTAGACGTTTTCTGCCATCGATTTCGCATCTCGCCGCCTTCGAGGCGGTTGCCCGCACCGGCAGCGTGACCGCAGCGGCGCGCGAACTCGATCTGACGCAGAGCGCCGTCAGCCGCCAGGTGAGCGCGCTGGAGGAGCAGCTCGGCGTCGAGCTCTTCCTGCGCGAACGCCAGACCATGCGGCTGACGCTTGCCGGCGACGGATATGCCCGCGAGATTCGCGAGGCGCTGCGGCGGATATCGAGCGCCTCGCTCAACCTGCGCGCCAATCCGCATGGCGGCACGCTCAATCTCGCCATCCTGCCGACCTTCGGCACGCGCTGGCTAGCGCCGCGCCTGGGGCGCTTTCTCGCCGCCAATGCCGGCGTGACCATCAATCTGGTGACCCGACTTTCACCCTTCGATTTCCGCCTCGATTCGATCGACGCCGCCATCCATTTCGGCCATCCGCACTGGCCGGGCGCCGAACTCGCCTTCCTGATGTCGGAGCGCACGGTGCCGGCCTGCAGTCCGGATTTTCTGAAGCAATATGCGATCTCAGGACCGGAGGATCTGCTCGCCGTTCCGCTTCTGCATCTGACGACACGTCCCGACGCCTGGGAGCAGTGGTTCGCCAGCAACGACGTTTCCTTCGAAAACGTCCACGGCATGCTCTTCGACCAGTTCGCCACGGCCGCGCAGGCGGCGATCGCCGGCCTCGGCGTCGCCCTGCTACCAACATTCCTGATGCAGGAGGAGATCAGGCGCGGCGATCTCGTCGCCGCTGTCGACCGTGAAATGGAAAGTCGCGAGCGCTATTATCTCGCCTTTCCGCCCGAGCGCGCCGATTATGCGCCGCTTGCCGCCTTTCGTGACTGGATCGTCGCGGAAGCCACCACCAACCCGTCTGTGTGACGAACGGCTTGCATCGGCATGGCGCTTTCGACCATTATGCCTACCAAACAACATTGCAGGAAATCTCCATGAAGCCGATCTTCGTCCAGCTCCAATGCGCACCCGGCAAGACCTATGATGTCGCCGACGCTATCTACCAGACCGAACTGGTCTCGGAGCTCTATTCCACAAGCGGTGACTACGATCTGCTGCTGAAGGTCTATATCGAGGAAGGCCAGGATATCGGCAAATTCATCAACGACAACATCGCCAATATTCCCGGCATCGTCCGCTCGCTGACCACGCTGACCTTCAAGGCATTCTAGAGCAATTCCAGCAAAAGTGCGTCGCGGTTTTGCCAGGCAAAGCGTGAAACGCTTTTGCCGGGAATTGCGTGAAAACAAAAGAGATAGAGCGTTTCCGTGATTCGAGAAAAACGGAAACGCTCTAAATTCCCGTCAGACACGGTTAACCCTTTTCGCGAAGATTGGCCCTCGCAAGCGGTCGCCTAAACCGCGCCTTAACGCCGGGCATATCTGGTCGTTGTTATCACGGGCCCGCATCAGCGCGGGCCGGCACGTGCAGCGATAGGTGGAAAATGTCGATCGTCGAGGCAGATAGGGTGCGCGCGAAGCCGAAGTTGGAAACAGCTCCGCTGATCGTCCATGTCGTGCGCCAATTCCTGCCCAATCGCGGCGGCTTGGAAGACGTGGTCGCCAATCTCGCCCGCCAGACCGTGCGCCGCGGTTACCGCGTGCGCGTCGTCACGCTGGATTCGCTCTTCACCGCGCCTGAAGACAAGCTGCCGCTTCGCGAAGATATCGACGGCATCGAGGTGGTGCGCATTCCCTGGTCCGGCTCCAGCCGCTATCCGCTGGCACCGCAGGTTTTCCGCCATCTCGCCGATGCCGATCTCGTCCATGTCCACGCCATCGACTTCTTCTTCGACGCGCTCGCCTGGGGCCGGCTGCTGCACGGAAAACCGATGATCGTCACCACCCATGGCGGCTTCTTCCACACGCGGAAATACGCGGCAATCAAGAAGATCTGGTTCCGGACGCTGACCCGCGCTTCAGCGATGGCCTATCGCCGCGTCGTCTGCTGCAGCGCCTCCGACCTCAAGCAGTTTTCCGAGATCGTGCCAGACAGTCTCCTGATCGAAAACGGCGCCGATATCGGCAAGTTCGCCGACACCGCATCACGCCGGGCAAAGCGCCGCATCGTCACGATCGGCCGGTTCTCCGTGAACAAGCGCATCGACCATCTGCTCGATGCGATGGCCGCGCTGAAGACCCGCGACCCGGAATGGCATCTCGACATCGTCGGCGCCGAATCCGACCTGAACCGGGCGGATGTCGAAGGCGCAATTGAACGCCGTCATCTTTCCGGCCGCGTCACCCTGCATGTGTCGCCCGACAACGACACCATCCGGCGCATCATCGCAGAATCCTCGATTTTCGCCTCCGCCTCGGAATATGAAGGTTTCGGCCTGGTGGCGCTGGAGGCGATGAGCGCCGGCCTCCTGCCGGTGCTGAACGCCAACGATGCCTTTGCGACGCTTGCCGCCCGGCATCCCGTTCTCATGCTTGCCGATTTCACGAATCCTGAGACCGCCGCCACGGCGATCGAAACGGCCTATGAAGACCTTTCGCGCCAACCGGACGTGGTGCGGGCCGGGCTTCTCGACGCCGCGCGCGGCTATTCCTGGGATATCGTCGCCGAACGCTATATCGATCTCTACAGATCGCTTGATGTCGTCGCCGCGGAAAACATCTGATCCCGCCTAAAGCGCGTCGCGATCTTTCAGATTCGCTTGCCAGACTTTAGATCTTTGCTTTCCGCATGTCTTCGGCGCAAAACCGCTGCACACTTTTGCGCGACATGCTTCAGAGCAATTCCAGGAAAAGTGCGAAGCGGTTTTCCGTCCGGAATTGCGTAAAAACAAAAGGCTAGAGCGGTCCTGCGCTTCCGTCAAAAGCTGAACCGCTTTAGCTGAAATCCCGGTCATGCTCTGGCGAGACGGATGATCTCGTCGAGCACAAATTTGCGTGATTGCGGCGGCGTCAGATTGTGGTCGGCATCCGGCAGCATCAGCAGGCGCACGTTCGGATAGCGAGAGAGCCTGGCGCCGCGCGGCCCGAAGTGGAAATAGACGTGGTCGAGCCCGACATCGCCCTCGCTGTAGATCAGCGTCAACGGCACCCTGCGCTTGCCGAACAGCGCGAAGGAGTGCCGGACCTCGCGGGCGATATGGCGCCGGTCGGGAAGCAGCTCGAGCACCGGCGCGATCCACGGCGACAGCCGGCGGCCGGCAGCGATGACGATATTCTGCAGCGCCGAAACAACATCCACCTGGCCGCGCAGCAGCCGCTTCAGCGTGTCGAGCCGCGCCAGGCGCTGGCTGTAGTCATCCAGGCTGCGGGGAACGGAGACGACATGCTCCCTGCGCACCGGCATGTCAGGATCCCAGTAATAGACGAAGGGATTGATCGACACGACAGCCTTCAAGCGCTCGTCGGCGACGCCGGCGCGGAAGGCGACATAGCCGCCGCTGCATCGGCCGGCGACCATGACCGGGCCGGCGACGACGCCTTCGAGCAGATCGAGCGCGGCGACCGCATCTCCGGTCTGCGTATCGGAATAAAGTACCTGTTCCGGTGCATCCGGCCGCGGCGGGCTGTCGCCGACATTGGCGGAATCGAAACGCAGCGACACGACGCCTTGGCGGGCGAGCTCGCGCGCCATGTCGACCGTCGTCCGTCCCCAGCCGGCATGCCGGTCATAGGCCGTCGACAGAAAGAGCACGGCATTGCCCTTGATCTCGCCGAGCGGCCGGCTGACGACGCCGACCAGATGATTATGGCTTCCGAAACGGACAGGCGTTTCCGCAAAATCATCGCCGGCAAGCAGCGGGTTGTCGATCACCGCCGGCGAATGGGCGGCGGATGTCTCTGTCGTTGTTGCCTCCAGCCACGTCGTCAGCAGCGCGACGACAGCCATCGGCGTCTTGGCAAACAGCGGATTGGTGGCGAGTTCGTCATAGCCTTCGAAGGCCTTCTGCTCGACATCGGCGCCAAGCGCTTTCAGCGCATCGGCAAAGCCGGTATCCTCGGCCTTGGCAGGACGTTCGAGGATCAGATAGCGCGAGGCTGCGAGCCCCTGCGGCGAGGCGATGTTGAGCTTGCCGAGCTCGGCAGCGATTTCCTCGGGCATGACGAGCCCGGCGATCTGCACCTTCGCGGTCTGGACATGCTCCTTGCCGAGGCCGAGATCGGCATCGATGATCTTGGACCACATGTTGAGTTCGCGCAGATAGGCCCTGCCGCTCAGCACCGGCGCCAGCATGACGAGGCTGTCGACGCCTTCGATCGAAGAACCGACGCGGTGGGCAAGCGTCGCGCCGAGGCCCTGCGCGATGAGGATGATACGGTCACAGCCGCTCAGCGACTTCAGCTTGTCAGCTGCCGCACGGATCGAGTTTTCCCAGGTTTCCAGCCTTGCCGGCAGCGCCCCGAAATCGAGCGCGTCACCGGTGCCGCGATAGTCGAAGCGCAGGCTCGGCACGCCAATATCCGAGAAATGCTCGGCCGCGACGCGGAAGAATTTGCGGCTGCACATCTCCTCGAAACCCCAGGGGCTGACGAAGAGCACGGCGGCCGAACGTTTCTTCGTGAGAGGATTCTCAGGCATGAACAGCCCGATCGTGCCGTCGAAGACGACAGGCAGGGCAGCGTTGCGTCCCGCCCCCTCGGCCGGTTCCAGCGAGAATTCGCCGGGCGCGACTTTGGCGCGATCGGGATCGCCGGGAAGCCGCGGCGCGATGAAATTGATCGCGTGGCCAACCGGTCGCCGCAGCAGGGACGGCATCTTGTCGAGAATGGAGCGCATGACTTCGACATCCTCGCCCGGCACGGCGCGCAGCACACGGAGCGCCGCGAAATAGGCGAATGCGCCGGCGATGATCGCGCCGACCAATCCGGCCGGACCTTGGACGAATTCCAGCACGGAAATCGCTCCGCAAGCACAGAGGACGGAGGCGAGCGTCACCTTCGTCAGGCTTGCGTAAAGACCCGAAAGCTGGGATCCGAATCCTGTCTGTCTGATCATCATCACCGACATCGCAACGAATACGAGGATGCGCACAAGTGCAGCACCCTCGGCCGCAAGCCTAGGTACGATCAGTAAACAACCCGCTACCATCAGTAGGCCACCTATCACACTGATGTTCAGGCGGGAGCGGGCCCTGTCCATCGACAGCAGGTAGAGGCTGAGGATCTGCATGAAAGTATAGGCGGGAGCGACGAGCGCAAGCAGCGCCACCACCGTTCCGCTGCGGCGGAACGCTTCGCCGAACACCACGAGCACCAGTTCGCTGGAGATCGCGGCAAGCCCGAGGCTCATCGGCAGCACGATATAGGCCATGCTGCGGGTGACGGCGGCGAAGACCTCGACCGGCAATGTCGAATCGTCGCTGCTGTGGCGCCGCTCGGAATAATAGGGCAGCAGGCTGCCGGTCATCTGGATCGGCAATTGCAACGCGATATTCGCGATCGACAGGCCGACGGCATAATAACCGACCATCTCCACCGACCAGAACTGCTGCAGGAAGAGCAGCTCGAGCCGGTTGAGGAAAATGGAATCGATGATGAACTGGATCGACAGGATGACGGAGGAAGAGGCGAGATATTTCAGCGAGACCCCGCACCAGTCGCGCCGTGCAAGAAGGATCGGCAGCGTGGCGAAAAACAGGACCAGCTGGCCGAGCGCATAACCGACGAGAACACCCTCGACGCCATAGAAAACGGCACCGACGGCAACGCCGGCAAGCTGCACGATCGAGACGGCGACCGTCAGCTTAAAGAAAGCGCCAAGCTTCTTTTCGCCGATCAGGTAGAATTTGACGAAGGATCCGATCGCCTGGATGAAGAACAGCACGCCGGTGACCAGAGCGACGGATGGCGCGGTGTCGGCCCAGTGCATCTTTTCGGACGTCAGGAAGAACAGCGCGTAGAGCGCCAGCAGCACGACGGTCGAGAACATCATGAAGCTGACGAGGATGGCGGCAAAACCCCGCCGGCGGCGCGCATCGAAACCCTCCGCCGAAAGTTGCGGCAACGTCTTCAGCAGTGTGATGCTGGAGCCGAGCTCGGCAATCGAGGCGCCGGTCACCACCAGCCAGAGCGAAAAGGCGACGATGCCGTTGGCTTCCGGCCCGAGCAACCGCGCGGTTATGATCGAGGAAACGAAGCCCGTCAGAAGCAGCAGCATGCCTGCCGCCGCGTTCATCACCGAGTTTGCGATAATACCCTTCGACATCTGTCCATCCGTCAGGATCGGCCTACCGCCGCATACCCGCCATCTCTAATGCGAAAATGTTAAAATAAAGCGGAGTGACGACCTCAGCTTAGCTGGCCTGCATCGCCGTCAATGTCTGAAGCGCCTTCTCGTAGCTGTTTTCCGCAAGGTAGCGCAGCAGGAACTCCCGCGCCTTCCCGGCCTTCTCTCGTGCACGCTCGGGCGCGCGGAAAATTTCCCTCAAGTACCCGGCCGCCGCCTCGGGTGAGGGGTCGGCCCAGACTGCACCCTCGAGCCCGGCAAATTCGGGATGGGTATCGACCACAGGAATAAGGGGAGAGCCAACCAGCCAGCTATTGTCGGGATCGCAGAAATCTACTGTTCCCGACCAGGCCGTGGAAATGATGGGCGTATGCTGCATGATCGCCTCGGCAACCGTCAGCCCGAAACCTTCGGAACGATGCAGCGAAAGATAGGCGTCGGAACAGCGGATGAGGCCGTTGATATCGGAGTTCGATAACCTGTCGGTGACGATCCTGATCCGGTTGTCGCCCTTAACCGAAGCGACCAGTTCGCGCAGGCCTTCGTCCTTGCCGATATCGCCGCTGGCCTTCATCAAGAGGAAGGCGCTGGGGCATTCGGCGGCGAATATCCGGAAGGCCCCGATGACGGCCTGCGGATTCTTCCGGTTGATCGAGGAGCCGGCGCTGAAGATGAAGCTGACGAGAAAGGCGTCTTCCTCGATGCCGAATTTCTGGCGCATGCCTTCGGTCGCCGGCTTCTCGGTGACGGGATGCGGAACGACGATGACGGGCGCCGTGGTGAGAGGCGCAATCGCCCGCCTGGTGAATTCCGACGGCACGAAGACGGCATTCATGTAATGCATCGCATTGCGCCACTCCGCCGGCACGACTTCGAGCTCCCAGGCGAAATAGCCGATGTTGAAAGCGCGGCTGAAATTCGCAACGCCCTTCTTCAGGATGGCGCGCGGCAGCATCGGCGGATTAAGATGCCAGATCCGGCTTCCCGCCGGTTCGGTGGAAAGATGCGACGGCGTCCATCCGGCGAATGAATTCTCGTCAGGATGCGTGCTGACGTCGGAGAGTGAAATCGCCAGCCCCGCCTCCGACAATGCGTCAGCGCAGAGCCTTGCCGATTCGCCGACACCGACCGCCATCGAGAGATAACCGACGACTTCCACCGGCCTGCGTGGGTTGAAGGCAACACGCGACCGCGGGATCAGCCGCTGCAGGACATGGGCGCGCAGAAGGCGGTATATCGTTCTCAAATCACGGTCTTTCCCAATGGATCGGCATCATTCTTCGCAGGGGCATCAGCCCTCGATTGCGACGCGATGCGAACTGCCTAGACTTCTGATCTCTCCCGCAGGCGGAGTATCGCTTTCCGCGCCGGACAGCGGGTGGAGCTTCACCCGCCGCATCGCGCCGGGGGCAAGGTGGAACCAGTCGTCGTCGGCCCGATAGCCCTCGACGTCGATATGCACCGATTGCGCCAGCCGGTCGGTCCTGAGATCGACGAACCAGTCGTCGTCTCTGCCGAATGATGCTTCGATCCCTGCGTCATGCAGCGCCCTCCCCCGTCCGCAGGGGAAGTGGAAGCTCTCGGCGAGAATGGCGCCGTCTACCAGCGAGCGCAGGCGTGCGACGCTTGCATCATGCGCCGGCGGCCCGAAACGGAAGGCATAGGTCGTATCGAAGAAGGCGCCGAACAGCGCGGTGCAGGCAAGGCGCTCCGTGTCCCTTGCCGCCAGCTTGAAGGCCCTGCTGCCGCTGACGACCTGCTGTTTTCCGTCGCGCAGGCAGACGACCTCGAGCTCGACGTCGAGCGCGGCATCCGTCTCGTTGACGACATGCACGTCGAGACCGTTCGTTCCCTCGTCGGTGAAGATTGCCTGAACCGGCCGGAAGGCACGGCGCATCGCATACCAGACGGGCTTCGGCTCTCCGGTGGAATCGATCACCCCCCAGCCGGGGCCGGGCAGCAGGTCCTGCAGCGTCCAGACAAGCGCGCCATTGCAGGCCGAGCCTTTGCGCCGCCATTCGGCAAAAGTCTCTTCGATCACCTCGCCGGTGACGGCGCGGGAGAGATCGAGATAGCGTTCCGGATCTTCGCGGCGCAGCTGGGCCGGATCGAAACCGTAGAGAAGCTGCAAGTAAAAGTCGCGGACATCCTCGAAATCCCACGATGCGCTGCGGTCGCGGGGCACGCGAGCCTTCCATAGCGGGCTGTGGACGGCGGGCACGTCGATATGACGTTGCAGCGTCCTCTGCTGCGGCACATGCGCGAAGGCGAGGCTTTCGGAGGCAAAACGCACATCGGCGCGGCGCGCATCGGCAATCGGCCGCATATAGGCGCCGACGCCGTAATAATGGGCGATACCGGCATTCGGCGAAAAGGGCATCGCTCCGCCATAGGGCGAGTTCGGGACATAGGGCACATCGGGGCGCATGCGCGCGACGACCGCCGGGATGATTTCATCGGTGACCGGTCCGCTCCAGAATTCCGCCGGCAGACCGAGCATTGCCGCCTGCTGGTGGATTTCGCTGCCGCCGCAGAGCACGGCCAGCGAAGGCGACGCCTGCACGCCGTGCAGAAATTCCTCGACCTCCGCATGCACGTGACCGAGAAAAGCCTTGTCGTTGCGCGGATAATCGAAATTGGCGAACATGAAATCCTGCCAGACGAGCAGACCGAGCTCGTCGCAGAGCGCGAAGAAATCAGGCGTTTCGTAGGCCATGGTGCCGCCGATGCGGATCATGTTCATGCCGGCTCCGGCGGCAAGCCGCAGGAACGGCTCATAATCCGCCCGCCCGCCCGGTAATCGCGCGATATCGGCCGTCGTCCACACGGCGCCACGGCAGAAGATGCGTTCGCCGTTGACGAGGAGCGCGAAGTCATCGCCATCTGCACCGCGGTCGACGTCGATGCGCCGGAAGCCGGTCCTGCCGAGCGGATATTCCACCCCGTCGGAAACCAGCGTCAGCTCATAGAGACGCGCAGCGCCATGCGTGTGCGGCCACCAGGGCTCGATGTCGGAAAGTTTGAGGATAGCCGAGTAATGACTGTCCCCAACCTTCTCGAAGGGCTGCTCCATCCCGCCGCAGCGCAGCAGCATTGAGGGATTCTCGGCATTGCTATGCAGGGACACGCTGAGACGGCCGACACCACTCTCCTCGAATACGGCGCGGATGGAGACATTGTCGATCGAGACGGGATTGCGCCGCACCATCCAAATCGGCCGCCATGGCCCGACGGCATGGATATCGGGGCACCAGCCCGGCATATGACCGAGCAGCGTCGTGCGGAAATTCTTCAAGCCCGCCGGCGTGATCATCTGCGGCCGCCAGCGCGCACGAGGCCCCGGCTCCGACAGGCGGGGACCGAGCGCCCGGAAGCACAAAGCCAGTTCATCGCCGCCCGAAAGCGTCACCGGAATCTCATGCGCCGTGAACATGCTCTCGGAAAACAGGATTTCCTGGCCGTTCAGGAAGACATGGCAGAGCGTCGCCAGTCCTTCGAAACGCAGGATCGCGTCGCCGGGCTCGGCATCGAAAAGCCGGCAGAGATACCAGGCATCCCGTGTGTTCAGCGGCTCGGGATTTTCCCGGTCGAAGAGCCCGGCTTTTTCAAGCGCGGCGGCGACGGTGCCGGGAACCGGTGCTGGAATCAACTGCGCCGAGAGCGGGATGTCGTGCGGCACGGCGCAGGCGCCCGGCTCCGTCAGGATCAGGTTCCAGCCTTCGGAAAGTAGACTTTCCTCGGCACCGATGCTCGCCAAACGCCCCCGCATGGTCAGATCTCCGGCCTCAGATTCGCCCCGCAAGCGACGCCATCATGGAATCCCATGCATCGGCGGCAGGATCAAGAGCTGCCTGCAACGGCTCGAACTTCTTGCGGGTGACAGCGCGGGCAAGCTGGAACTGCACCGATTTCGCCACCTCCGAAATGCGCCTGGCATGCTCGGCGGCAGCCGCAAATTCACCAGGGGAGAGCCAGGTGAGATGATCGGCCGCCAGCTCGAAATTGGCGCCTACCTGGCGAAGCGTGTTGAAGGCGTATTTATGGAAGAAGCCGAACGGCCGTTCCGCCACCGCCTCGACCTGTTGCGGAAAGATGCTTGCAAAGGCGCGGATCGGGTTTTCGCGGGGACGCCTGATGAAGTGAAAGCCGGCCAGCCGCCGCGCGGTCGATCGCAGATGCTCTTCATCAGCCGGTCTTTCCGGGAATCGGGCAAATTCCGTGTAGGGCAGGAACGGCGGGTCGTTTTCCGTCAGCTGCAGCTGGAACAGACCGTCGAAATCCTCGCCTTCGAGACGGAAATAACCGGCATTGTGGAAATAATCGACGCGCTTTGCCGCAACATCCAGGCGGTTGATCGCAACCGTCGTCTTGCCGTGCTCCTGCCGGTAGGCGGTGCCGCGCGTATCCGGCATGTAAAAGGAATCCATTTCGATCAGGCAGAGACGGCCCCGCGCGATCTGAACCTCGGCATGGCGTTCGACACGGTCGTAGATGGCAAGCTCAGTCGCACGAATGCCGTAGAGCGCTTCGAGATCCTCGAGCGGCACCTTGAAGAAGGTGAACTGGTCGCCCTCGAAATCCTGCGTCAGGGTAAAACCCAGCATCGCCTCTGGTGCAACGCCTGATGTCGCCAGCACTTCGATCCAGAGATCGACATAGCAATTGGTTTCCGGCCAGGCGCGCTCGCCGGAATGCAGCGCATGCGCCCGGTAGGTTTCCGGGTCGATTCCCGAAAATACCGATGTCATCGATTTGCTCAGCCCCACAACGCTTTCCGTACGCTGGCCGGCCATTGCTTCACATCGAGCCCGTGATGATGGAAGAGGGCAAGGGCGATGCGCTCCAGTCCGAAGCCGACGCAGGCGGTGTGCGCGACACTGCCGTCTTCGAGATTGAGACCCCATTTGGTGCCGAAGGCATCCTGATGGTAGTTGAAGCTCATGCAGGCGGTCGGATTGGCAGCCGAGGTAATCGGGATCAGCAGCTCGAACTTCAGGTTCTGGTCGCGCTGATTATTGGCGAGCATCTTGCCGGCGCGGCCGAAGAACGGATCATTGGCGACGTCGATCGTCACCTCGAGACCGACGGCCTTCATCATCTCGACACCGCGATCCATCCAGCGCTGGCGGAAATCGGTGACGTGCAGCTCGGTGCCCATGCAGACATATTCACGCATGCGGAACAGCTGCTGGCGGGCCGGGTCTTTCGACGGCTCATGGCGGAAGCAATAGGATTGCAGGTCGAAGAGGCCGCCCGACTTCGGCAGGTTGCCGCGTTTGGCGATCGTCGGATAGAGCGGATAGCAGGCAGCCGGCGTCAGCACGATGTCGGTCGCCTCCTGCCCCTTGGTCCAGTCCTCGCCGACTTCCATGCATTGCAGCAGGCTGACATGATCAAGCTCGCTGCCGCAGAAGCTGTGCACCGTGCCGGCGAGCTGCGGAAAGCTCTTCATGTAGCCGCTCTTTTCGAAGAAGGCGCGGTTCATGCCGGGCGGAAAGCGCATGGCCTCCGCACCATCGGCGCCGCCGAACGTGTCGATCAGGCGCTCGAAGGCAGCGATCACGTCTTCGAACTGGCCGCTACGGCCGTAGAGCCCGTCGATGCCGGTATCGATCAGCAGGCCGGATTCGAAAAGCCGGTCCAGAAACGAGGTCTGCATATCCATGACTGTCACCCCAGTAGGCTAGTGTCCTGCTTATGGACAAGAAGCATGCTCGACGTGTTGCCGAGGATGCGGTCATTCGAGATCATGAGCTGTGCGGAATGCGCGTCGCGCAGATGGCGTCCGAGGCTGAAGGGCGTGCCGTTCTTATAGCCCATGATGCCGCAGATCAGCATCGCATGGTTGACGATCTCCAGGATCGTCTCGGACGAGGCGATTTTGACGTTGTTCATCGCCACCGCAAATCCCATCGAAGAGAGCCTGTCGGCATCGGCCTTGGCATCTTCGTAGGCCTTGAGGCCGGCAACCACGTTGGATTTCACCATCTGCAGCAGGTTCGAAACCTCGGCAAGGCGCAGCGCGCCCGGCGGCTGGGCATCCGGCGCCTTGCGGGCAGCGGCGCGCACGAAAGCCTGGGCGCGCACAACGGCATCGACGGCGATGCCGTACCAGACGCCGCTCCACAAGAGGTGCGAGGAGGCAAGCATGGATTGCGCCGCGATCTCCGCGAAAGGCTTCGGCAGGATCTGATGCGCCGGCGCTTCGCCCTTGAACAGGAAGCCGTCGGAGCAGGTTCCGCGCATGCCGAGCGTATTCCAGACATGCGTTTTCTCGAGCGTGTACTGGTCCTTGAGGAAGGCCGTCAGCACCTGATCGGAGGAAGCCGCCTGCGCGTGGGCACGCGAGGTGATGAGAATGGCGTCGGCATGCGAGCCATAGGAAATGACGGTCGCATCCTTTTCGAGACGGCACGTGTCGCCATCGACCTCGACCGCACAGATGCTGTTGCGCAGGTTTCCGCCGATACCGCCTTCGGTGGTGGCGGATGCGATCAGCAGCTGCTCAGCGGCGATGCGGCGCATGAAACCGCGATGCCATTCGCTGTCGGCGCCGTGTTCAACGAGGCTCGACAGCTTGATGTGGTGCATGGCGAAGACCATGGCGCTCGCGGCGCAAACCTGGCCGAGCAGCGAGCACAATTCGGCGATCTCGGTGATCGAGGCGGATTCGCCGCCGAGATGGCGCGGCACCTGGATGCCGAGCAGCCTTTCGGCCTTCATCGCATCCACGGCTTCCCGGGGGAAACGGGCTTCAGCATCAACGGCATCCGCGTGCTTCGCAGCGATTTCGGCGACGCGGGCCACCCTTGCGACAAGACCGTCCTGCATGATCTTGACGGGGAAATTCATCACGCGACCTTCCGGCTGTCCCGGATCAGATCGACGGTCCTGGCGATGGCCGAGATGCTCGCGAAGGATTTGCGGTTCAGGAGATTGTCGGGAAATTCGATGTCGAAAGCCTCTTCGAGACCAAGCATCAACTGCACAGAAGCAAAGGACGTCAAACCTGCCGCATAAAGATCGGCGTCGTCGGCGACCTGGTCGATCGACCCTGGAAGGTTGCCGAATTTGGCTACGAGGTCGCGGATTGCCTTATTCATCCCATCACTCCAAGATTCTCATGATCCCGAACCGGCGTTCATCGCCTTGTCATGAGCGTTCTTTTAGTGCGGAAAACAGAACATTCCGCTAATTAATTGAGTTAAATATGACTAAGGCTCATAGTTAGGATTTTAGCGATCCTTTCCGCACTGTCGTAAATAACCATTTTATATCAGTGTCTTATGATAATTTCGACGCTGCGACACACTCTAGCGTCTGGCGTGGCGAGTACAGAAATGACACGCAAAACGCCGACTTTTGTCTCAATCGGCGGGCGGATAGGAATGCTCGCCACCGCGATAATCGGTGACGGAATAACATCCGTCGCCGGTCGCCCGGATCGCGCTCCCACTGACGACGGCCTTGCCGTGACCGCCTGGGATATCGAGGATGTAGGCCGGCTGGCAGAGACCGGAAATCCGCCCGCGCAGCGCCGCGACGATCTCCTGCCCCTCTTCGATCGTCACTCTGAAATGGCCGGTGCCGGGCGCCAGATCTGGATGATGCAGGTAATAGGGTTTGACGCGGATTTCGATGAAAGCCTTCATCAACTCCGCAAGCACGGCGGGATCGTCGTTGACACCCTTGAGCAGCACCGACTGGCTGACCATGGCGATGCCGGCATCGACGAGGCGGGCGCAGGCGGCCCGCGCTTCCGGCGTCAGTTCTCTCACATGATTGGCGTGCAGAGCCACATAGACCGTCTTGCCGCTTGCCCTCAGCGCGTCGATCAGCGCCGCATCGATCTTTTCGGGATCGACGACCGGAACGCGGGTGTGGAAACGCACGATCTTCACATGCGCGATCCCGGCAAGCGTCTCCATGATCTCGTGGAGCCGGCGCGGCGAAAGCACCAGCGGATCGCCGCCGGTGAGGATGACCTCCCAAATCTCCTCGTGACCGCGGATATAATCGAAAGCGGCCTGCATCGCCGCGGCATCGAGCGTGCCGAGGCCCTGCGGCCCGACCATTTCGCGCCGGAAGCAGAAGCGGCAATAGACCGGGCAGACATGAACGGCCTTGAGCAACACACGATCGGGATAGCGGTGAACGATGCCTTCGACGGGGCTGTGGGCATGATCGCCGATCGGATCGGCGCGCTCTTCGCGGGCGACCGTGAGTTCGGCTATATCAGGCACGAATTGCCGAGCGATCGGATCACTGGGATCGGTGCGGTCGATGAGCTTGCTGATCGCAGGCGTCAGGGCAATCGCGTAACGCGCGGCAACCTCCTCGAGACTTGCGCGATCGGCAGACGCGACCAGTCCTGCCTTTACAAGATCGTCGACGCTCTTGATCGGTTTGACGACATTCATCTTCCGTACTCCGCAACCGGCGCCCAGAGCACCTGGTCGATGCGTGATGCTCCCGTTGCGAGCATCACCAGCCGATCGAAGCCGAGCGCGATGCCGCTTGCCTCAGGCATCAGCGCCAGTGCGGCAAGGAAATCCTCGTCGATCGGATAGGTCTCGCCGTAGATSCGTGCCTTCTCGGTCATCTCGATCTCGAACCGTCGCCGTTGTTCGGCAGCGTTGGTAAGTTCGCCGAAGCCGTTCGCCAGCTCGACGCCGCAAGCATAGAGCTCGAAACGCTCGGCAACCCTGGGGTCGCGTGCCGAGGGACGCGCAAGTGCTGCCTCCGAGATCGGATATTCGTCGAGGATGGTGATACGGCCGAAGCCGAGATACGGCTCGATCTTTTCGACCAGCACCCGGCTGAAGAGATCGGCCCAGCCGTCGTCATCGGCAACACGCATGCCGACGCGCCTGAGCTCGGCCGCCAGATGGTCGCGATCGGTCGAACCGTCGGCGGCGACCGAGGCGAGAAGATCGATGCCGGCATGACGCTCAAACGCTTCGGCAACGCCGATCCGCTCCGGCCCGGCAAAGGGATCGCTCTCGGCGCCGCGATAGGCAAGCTTCCCGGTCTTCACCGTTTCGGCTGCAAGCGCCAGGATCCGCACGCAATCCATCATCAGGCTCTCGTAGCTTTCGCCGGCCCGATACCATTCGAGCATGGTGAATTCGGGATGGTGCAGCGGCCCGCGCTCGCGGTTGCGATAGACATGGGCAAAACACGAGATGCGTTCCTCGCCCGCCGCAAGCAGCTTCTTGCAGGCGAATTCCGGCGAGGTGTGCAGGTAGAATGGCGCCTTTTGCCCATCCGTCGTCAGTGCTTCCGTGGCGAAGGCATGCAGATGTGCCTCGTTGCCGGGCGAGACCTGCAGCACAGCCGTATCCACCTCGACGAAATCCTCGCGCGCGAAAAACCCGCGCAACGCCGCCTGGATCGCATTGCGCCCGATCAGGAACGGACGGCGGTCGGCATGCACGGACGGGGTCCACCAGGGGGACGCTTTCGCCGAAGAGTTCATTCCAAGCTTTCTTCGCCGGAGAAGCCGGTATAGGGGGTGGCTATTTCCCGGATTTTAGGTTAGTTGCGCCCCAAAGAAAAACATTTGCGTCTTCGGAGCGTCTCGGCAGTCATCTACGACGCCGAAAGCCGAGTTACAAGGAAGTCTTATGGTCAAGGTCATCGCCTCTTCGGTCCGCAAGGGCAACGTTCTCGATGTCGACGGCAAGCTTTACGTCGTTCTCACCGCCCAGAACTTTCATCCGGGCAAGGGCACACCGGTCACCCAGGTCGACATGCGCCGCATCGTCGACGGCGTGAAGGTTTCCGAGCGTTGGCGCACCACCGAACAGGTCGAGCGCGCCTTCGTCGAGGACGTGAACCATCAATTCCTCTACGAGGACGGCGAAGGCTTTCACTTCATGAACCCTGGAAACTACGATCAGGTCGTCGTCGATGTCGACACGATGGGGGACGACAAAGCTTATCTGCAGGAAGGCATGACCTGCGTTCTGTCAATGCATGAAGGCATTGCGCTGGCGATCCAGATGCCGCGCCACGTCACGCTCGAAATCATGGAGACGGAACCGGTCGTCAAGGGCCAGACGGCATCGTCCTCCTACAAGCCGGCCATGCTGTCGAACGGCGTCCGCACTCTGGTGCCCCCGCACATCAATGCCGGCACCCGCGTCGTCATCGCCACGGAAGACAATTCCTACGTCGAACGCGCCAAGGACTGATCCTGGTTTCAGCCTATTCAAGAGGCCGGCTCACGCCGGCCTCTCACTGAGATGTGGAATTCAGGCAGGTGTCGATGCCGAGTCCACTCGCAGCACGAGATCGTTTCAGACGGCCCATTCTGCCGGAAATATCTTCGTTCAGCTGAAGCTGCATCCAATCCCCAGATCCGAATTCAGATTACCTTCCGGACCTCGCTCTCAAAGCTCATGACATGAGCCATCGCGATCTTTTCGGCCTCATCTGCGTCACCTCTGCACACCGCCTCAAGCATGAGGACCTGATCATGCAAGACGTCCTCAAGGCGCGGCACCAAACTTGGAAACCGTTTCATGGCGACGTACAGGATTCTCAGCGACAGATTGTGGTAGTGATCCAGCGTATCGGACAGGAAAGGGTTTTTCGCCACTTTGTAAATGAAGCGGTGAACCCGGCGATCGAGAGCAAGTATGTCCTCCAACGCCATCGGACCGGTTGTTTGCTTGAGCTCATCGATCAGTTGCCGCGCTTCTTGCCGCTCGAACTCGCGCAGCCTTTCCGCAGCTAGTCGGGTCGCCCAGGACTCGATCCGTGCTCGCGCCTCATAAACCGCAGTAAGATCATTGATATCGATCTTGCTCACAAATGTGCCGCGCCGCGCGCTGACGACAACGAAACCATCATATTGCAGACGCTGAATCGCCTCCCGGACCGGCGTGCGCCCGACGTCCATGCGTTTCATGATTTCGGCTTCGCGCAGAAGTGTGCCCGGAGGAAGCAGCGTCGTAATGATGTCGTCGCGCAGCCGAATGTACGTCCGTTCCGCCAGTGTCGATTCCGCCGCTTCGTAATCCACTTCGAATGCCGACATATTCAGCGTTTTCCTCTCTCTGCCCGTTTCAGCATAGCTAGACGCTTTTCCGCCTAGAAAAAGCCGCTCAACGAATCTGCTTGACTCCATATCATGTCTGCATATTCTTAATATATCAGCAATATATAACCACAAAGAGGGGTTCCAATGAAACATGCTGAATTGACGAAAAAATCGCAGGCGAACGGGATTATTGCCTTGGCGGTCTTGGGTTTGGGGCTATTCGCGACGGCGGTGCCATCCACTGCAAACGCCGACGATCTGGAGCTGATGAAGCCGGGCACGCTCGTCGTTGCAGTGCAGCCTTACATGCCCTATACGGCGGTCAAGGATGGAAAGCTGGTCGGTCTCGACAGCGACATCCTGACAGCCGTGGCCGATAAGCTCGGCCTCAAAATGGAAATCAACGTCACCGACTTTCCAGGCATGCTGGCTTCCGTCCAGACGCAGCGGGCTGATATAACCATTGGCGGAATTGCATGGTCCGACGCTCGCCAGAAGGTCGGCCTGTTCACGGACCCTCCGTACTATTCGCCGCCGGCCATGGCGGTGAGCGGCACGGCGAGCTTTCCGGATGTTGCGAGTCTGGAAGGCAAAAATCTCGGCACTGTGACGGGGTATGTCTGGGCGAAATCGATCGCGCAGGTCCCTAACGCATCACCACATACGTTCCCGAACGCCGAAGGTGTGTTCCAGGATATTTCTTCCGGACGTCTGGACGTTGGCTTTCTTGATCCGCTGCTGATCACCTATCAACAGCAGCAGCGCCCCGACATGAAGGTCCACATCGAATATCTGAAGCCGCCGACAAACGAACAGGTGGCCGCACACCCCGATTACAAATATTTTCAAGCCTACATGACCGGATTCTACCTTCCCAAGCAGTCGCTGAAGCTGGCCAAGGCTGTATCCGATCAGATCGACGGCATGTACAAGGATGGATCCCTTGCGGCTTTGATCACGAAATGGGGCGGCGATCCCAAGCAGTTCCTGGTTCCATCGCCCGAGATGGCGGCACAGCGGCGCGGCGTTGACCGTCCCGCCGACTGGAACCCGCCTTCCATCGCGAAGTGAGATCGGGGCATGACGGCGCTGTCATCCTTCACCGATGTTTTCCAGGTTCCCTGGAATGACTACGTCGGAAGCATTGCCGGGGGTCTGCTCAGAACCCTCGGCTACACCGTGGCCAGCTTCATTGGCGCGACGATTCTTGGTCTTACACTTGCGTTGATGAGGCTCAACCGGCTGCGGCTCGTCCGCGTCCCTGCAGCGTTCTATACCGAGCTCTTTAAAAACGTACCGCTTCTGGCGATCATATTCCTCACATACTTCGGCCTGCCTTCCGTAGGCATCAGGCTGGAGGTTTTCGAGGCTGGAGTGTTGAGCTTGGTGCTCTTCTACGCCGCTTACCTGTCCGAGATCTTTCGGGCCGCTATCGCCGGCGTACACCAAGGACAGCAAGAGGCGTCTCAAGCTCTCGGGCTAGGGCGCGGCAAAACGTTCACCCATGTCGTCCTGCCGCAGGCAGTGCGGCTCGCGCTTCCCGGTACGAACACAATGTTCGTCGACCTGATCAAGTCGACCTCGCTGCTTGTCACGATCTCCGCCGCCGAACTGATGACACAGGCACAGTTGATAGCCTCGGAAACATTCCGAGGGCTTGAAGTGTATCTCGTGATCTCTACGGCCTATTTCGCTATCTGCTACCCGGTGTCACAATGTCTGCTTCTGCTGGAGCGCAAGATCCATGCGGGCGTGCCATTGTCCTTGGCCAGAAGGCGCCGGCTGAAATTAGCGAGGACCTACCTCGCCGAGGGGAAGATCTGCCCATGACGACCATCCCTGCCAAAACTCCTTTCGTGTCACGGCAGCCGGTCGGACGCCCGGCCGTCAAAATCAGCGGATTGCGCAAGTCTTTCGATGGGCGCCTGGTGCTTGACCGCGTCGATCTCGAGGTTCCCGCTGGCAAGATCGTGAGCATCATTGGCCAGAGCGGCGGAGGAAAGACCACCCTCATGCGCTGCGTCAATTTGCTTGAACGTCCCGATCAGGGAACGATCACCGTCGGCGATGAGACGATCTTCGCCAATGGCGAGGTGACCTGCCGCAACCTTGCAAAGCTTCGGCAACGTGTCGGCATGGTGTTTCAGCGCTTCAATCTGTTCCCGCATCTGAAGGCCGTGGAGAACGTCGTTCTCGCTCAGATGCATGCAGCCGGGATCGGCGAGAGAGAGGCTGTGGAACGGGCCGTGGAACTTCTGACGAGAGTAGGCCTCGCCAAACGGGCGATGGCTTATCCGGAACAGATGTCGGGCGGCGAGCAGCAGCGTGTGGCGATCGCACGCGCCCTGGCGCTAGAACCAACGGTGTTGCTGTTCGACGAGCCGACATCGGCGCTTGATCCTGAATCGACCGGGGAAGTTCTACGCGTCATGCGGGAACTTGCGGCCGACGGCATGACGATGATCCTGGTCACGCATGAGCTGCCCTTCGCGAAGGAAGTGTCCGACTGGGTCGTGTTCATCGACGGTGGTCTTATCATCGAGCAGGGAACCGCCGGAGATGTCCTTGACCGTCCAACGGAAGCACGCACGGCGGCTTATGTCGCGCGCTACGCTTCGCCAGGCTAAAGCATGTCGCGCAAAAGTGTGCAGCGGTTTTGCGGCAACGACATGCGTAGAAATAAAGAGCTAAAGCGCAGGGAGCGAATCTGAAAGATCGCGACGCGCCTTAGTCCTCGATTGAACCGAACCGGCCCGGCGGCGCATGGCGCCGCCGGGTTGGCGAATTCACATAACGGATCGCGGCATCACAAGGCGCCGAGGTAGATACATAATTACATGGACAAACTAACGACAGATATCGCCGTCATCGGCGGCGGTGTGATCGGCGTGGCAACCGCGCTGCGGCTACGTGCAGACGGTCGCGATGTCGTAGTGATCGAACCTAACAAACCCGGTTCGGGAGCATCTTACGGCAATGCTGGAACGATCGCCGACTATGCAATCATTCCCGTCGGTACGCCCGCCATCCTCAAAAACCTGGCCTCGCTGCTTCTCAATTCCGACAGCCCGCTGTCCATCCGCAAAACGGCATTGCCCACGCTGTTTCCTTGGCTGATGCGTTTTGCCTACGAATCTCTCCCGCACAGATACAGAGACAATACGAGCCGCATCGCCGACCTTCTGTCCGACGCTTCATCGGAATGGCTCGAACTCGCGGCAGAGATCGGCGCATCCGATCTTTTGAGCGCGAAGGGATGCCTCTATCTCTACCAGACGCCCGAGGCCTTCAAGGCAGCCGCTTCGGATGTCGAGCTTCGCCGAACCTATGGGATAGCGCAGCAGCTTCTCACACCCGACCAGGTGCAAAGCCTGGAGCCTCGGCTGCCGCAGGTCCATGGCGGAGGGCTTTTCTTTCCGAAAGCGATAAACTTCACCGATCCCGGCCAGGTCATGAGCGTGATGGAAGCCGCCGCCAAACGAGCGGGCGTCGAGTTCGTTCGAGACTCGGTGACGACTATTTCGCGTGAGCGGAGCGGAGTGAGGATGATGGCTTCGGCCCACAGCATCCATGCCCGAGCGGCGGTGATCGCTGCCGGCGCCCATTCCCGCGGTCTGGCTCTGCAGCTCGGAGAGCGGGTCCCCCTGGATACCGAGCGGGGTTATCATCTCGAATTCGATATGGAAACATTGCCGGTGGAACGACCGGTATGCCCGACGCATCACGGATTTTATTTTTCCCCGATGCGCGGCCGCCTGCGGGTGGCCGGCACTGTGGAACTCGGAGGCATCACCGCGCCTTCGAACCCAAGGCGCCTCGAAGTGTTGTTGGCAAACGCTCGCAGGATTTTCCCGACGCTTGGCGAACCAAGCCGCAGTTGGATGGGCTTCCGCCCTTCCATGCCCGATTCCGTTCCGGTCATCCGGCCTTCAAGAGGAGGAAGGGACGTGGTGTTTGCTTTTGGACACGGGCATATCGGTTTGACGCTGGCACCGCGGACGGCTCGGATGGTCAGCTCCATTCTTGCCGCTTGATCGCGTCAGGAGCATGTCGTGACATACGGAACTGTGATTGCGACACCGCTTCGCTCCCATCATCAGAGATGCGGGTTGCGCGGCCGGTATTTCCGCACGAGCTTCTGGTTGATCTCGGCAGCACCCGGCATGTTGGCGCTGAGATAGACCGGTGCATCGCCGGATTTCGAAAGCTCCGAGGCGACTTCGGCGAAGATCGCGTTGATGACCGTCACCCCGACCGCCGTCGAGACCGGCCCGACCCGAAGCCCCGTGCCTTCGAGATTGACAACGGCATCACCCGGCGGCAGCCCGTTATCGAGCACCACATCGGCCACGTCGGCGAGCCGCCGGCGGCCATTGGCGATCGCTGAGGAATAGGCGATCGAGGTGATGGCGATCACCTTTGCGCCGATTTCGCGCGCATAGTCGGCGGCCTCGATGGGCGCGGCGTTGACGCCGGAATTGGAGGCAATGATGATGACATCGCCCGGCTGCATGCCGTAACGCTCCAGCATCGGCCGCACCAGGCCCTGTGTGCGCTCATAGACCGAGCTGATGACCGCACCCTCATGCAGCATGGCCGAGCCGACGAGCACCGGCACGGTGAAAGCGAGCCCGCCGGCACGATAGTGCACCTCTTCCGCCAGCATGTGCGAATGGCCGGTGCCAAAGACATAGACGCGCTTGTCGCCGTGGGCAGCATCGAGGATGACGGCTGCTGCCTGCGCCATCGGCTCGGCAAGCACCTGCTTCAGCTCTTCCAGCCGGCCGATCAGGTTGGAGAAATAGGCATCGGTAATGTCGGTCATCCCACTTCTCCTAGAGCATGTCGCGCAAAAGTGTGCCGCGGTTTTGCGATAACGACATGCGTAAAAACAAAGATCTAAAGCGCGAAGAGCGAATCTGAAAGATCGCGACGCGCCTTTGCGTTCAGGCCGCTTCGCCGCCGAGCCAGGTGGCGGTGACGGCAAGCGCATCGGTCAGATGCACGAGATCGGCGCGTGTCCCCGGCGAGAGATGGCCTCGATCAGCAAGCCGGAGGAACCGGGCGGGATAAAGGGTCGCCATGCGCAACGCCTCGGCGAGCGTCAGATCGAGATAGGTGACGCCGTAACGGATCGTCGAGATCATGTCGACATCGGAACCGGCCAGCGTGCCGTCGGAAAGCACCAGCTTCGAGCAGAAGCCGCCTCTTTCGCGCCGGACGGTGCGCCCGTTCAGCGTGAACGAATCCTTCTCCGAGCCGACAAGCGACATCGCGTCGGTGACGAAGAACAGCTTGCCTTCGCCGCGCTTGGCGCGCAGTGCCGTGCGCAAGGCCTTCGGATCGACGTGATGGCCATCGGCTATGATGCCGCACCAGGTCGAGGGATGATCGATCGCCGCGCCGACGAGACCGGGCGCACGGTGTCCCAGCT